>NZ_JBEXKG010000066.1:0-39083 GCF_040609555.1 Streptomyces sp. NPDC004658 | reverse complement strand
GTCGGCGCCTCGCAGCGGCTCGGCCCGCTCCGCGACCCGGGTCCCGGAACCCTGCCGCGCGGTCAGCCAGCCCTCCGCGACCAGCTCGGCGTACGCGTCGGCCACCGTGTTGCGGGCCACTCCCAGGTCCACGGCCAGCGACCGGTACGGCGGCAGCCGGGTGCCCGGCGCCAGCCGCCCGCTGCGCACGGCCTCGCGCAGTGCCCTGGTCAGCGCCGCCCGCCGGCCACCCGGCCCCGACAGCTCCAGGTGCAGGTCCGCACCGATGCGCTCCGCGGAATTGACCCACGATTCCGTCATGGAAATGCACCCTACAGCCGGTCTTTCGGACCCCTAGGTTGAAGCCATGACGACGAACACGAGCACCGCGACCGTCTCCACCGTCTCCTCCGCCTCGGGCGCCCCCAACGCCTCCGCCGCCGACCTCCCGAACGGCATCGCCACGGCCGAGGCCGCCCGGACCCGCCTCGACTTCGCGAAGGCCGCCCCGAAGGTGTTCCGGGCGATCATCGGCTTGGACGCCGCCGCCCGCCAGGGCCTCGACCCGGCCCTGGTCGAACTGATCCAGATCCGCGCCTCCCATCTCAACCACTGCGCCTACTGCCTGCACATGCACACCAACGACGCCCGCAAGGCCGGCGAGAACGAGGACCGGCTCCACATGGTCGCCGTCTGGCGTGAGGCCCGGCACTTCTTCACCCCGAAGGAGCAGGCCGCCCTCGCCCTGACGGAAGCGGTGACCCTGGTCGCCGACGGCGGTGTCCCCGACACCGTCTACGCCGAGGCCGCCGCCCACTTCGAGGACCAGGAACTGGCCCAGGTCCTCTCCCTGATCCTCACGATCAACACGTGGAACCGTGTGGCCCTGGCCACCGGAAAGGTCGCGGGCACGGACGAACGCGCCGCCGGCTGAGGGCGGCTGCCACCGCTTCCCGGCCGCACCTCTTCCCGCATCTCCTCCCGCCGACCGTGTATCAGACCGCCATCGGCCGATCCGTGGGCCGGATCGGGGCGGGGAGCCGGGAACTCCCCGTCAGATAGCGGTCCACGGCCGCCGCGACCGCCCGTCCCTCCGCTATCGCCCACACGATGAGCGACTGCCCGCGCGCCGCGTCCCCCGCGGCGAACACCCCTGGTGCGTTGGTCGCGAAACCGTCGTCCCGGGCGATCGTGCCGCGTGGCTGCAACGCCAGCCCCAGCTGCTCGATCAGCCCGTCCTTCTGGTCCGGCCCGGAGAACCCGAGGGCGAGCAGCACCAGGTCGGCGGGGAGCGTCCGCCCGGTGCCCGGCACCGGAAGGCGCTGCGCGTCGACCTCCACCAGATGCAGTGACCGTACATTCCCCCTCTCGTCTCCCGTGAAGCGGAGCGTGGACGCCGCGAACAGCCGCGCGTCCGCGTCCGCCGCCGGTGCCGTACGCAGCTCCCGCGCCTCCTCGTGCGCTGCCGACAGCCGGTAGATCTTCGGGTACGTCGGCCACGGCTCCGCGTCGTCGTCGCGCTCCGCACCCGGCTGTGCGTAGATGTCCAGCTGGGTCACGGACGCGGCCCCCTCGCGTACCGCGGTGCCCAGACAGTCGGCCCCGGTGTCCCCACCGCCGACGATCACCACGTGCTTGCCGGCGGCCGACAGCGGCGATACCTCCAGATCCCCCTCACACACCCGGTTGGCCAGCGGCAGATACTCCATCGCCTGGTGTATCCCGTTCAACGCGCGGCCCGGCACCGGAAGTTCCCGCCACGCCGTCGCACCCGTGGCGATCACCACCGCGTCGTACCGGGACCGCAGCTCGTCGGCCGGGACGTCCCGGCCGACCACCGTCGACGTACGGAACTTCGTCCCCTCCGCCCGCATCTGCTCGATCCGCCGCTCCAGATGCCGCTTCTCCATCTTGAACTCGGGGATGCCGTACCGCATCAGCCCGCCTATCCGGTCGTCCTTCTCGTACACCGCGACCGTGTGGCCCGCCCTCGTCAGCTGCTGCGCCGCGGCCAGCCCGGTGGGCCCGGAGCCGATGACGGCGACCGTCATCCCGGACAGCCGCTCGGGCGGCCGGGGCGGGGTGAAACCCTCCTCCCACGCCCGGTCGGCGATCGCGCACTCGACGTTCTTGATGGTGACGGCCGGCTGGTTGATCGCCAGCACACACCCCGCCTCGCACGGCGCCGGACACAGCCGCCCGGTGAACTCCGGGAAGTTGTTCGTGGCGTGCAGCCGGTCGCTCGCGGACCGCCAGTCCTCCCGCGCGACCAGGTCGTTCCACTCGGGGATGAGATTGCCCAGCGGGCAGGCCTGGTGGCAGAACGGGACGCCGCAGTCCATGCAGCGGTCGGCCTGCTTGCTGATGATGGGCAGCAGCGCACCCGGGACGTACACCTCGTCCCAGTCCCGCACCCGCTGCTCGACGGGCCGCCGCGGCCACTCCTGGCGCGGCGTGGTCATGAACCCCTTGGGATCGGCCATGGCGTCTTCCTCGCGTACGGGCACCGGAGGCACCGGGTGTACGAAGGGCCGTGCGTCATCGGGCGGCACTCTTCCGGCCACGATACGTCCCCGCCGACGCCCGCGCAGAGTGGCGGACAGCGCTTTCTCCCAGGTCTCGTGCCGCCCGGGCGCTCAGGTGAGGGCCACTATGTACAGCAAGGCCGCCGCGGCGGATGCGACCGTCCGGACGTGGTTCCAGAAGGTCCACTCACGCACATACGCCGGCCAGTACACGGCGGCCTCCGGCGCCCCCGGGGTGAGCCGGGCCAGCCGGTCGTTGCGCGGCACGTTCGCCACGATCGTCAGCCCGAACGAGCCGACCAGGTACAGCGCGCCGGCCAGCAGCAACTCCACCTTCCCCTCGTCCGGCCACACCACGAACGTCACCACCGAGATCAGCGCGCTCAACGCCGCCGAACCGACGAACACGGTCATGAAAGCGGGTCGTACCGCCGCGACGTTGATCGCGTTCATCGCCGCCACGCCCTGCGCGGGCGGCAACGCGGCGAGCCCCCGCATCACGAAGGTCGAGAACCCGCAGAAGACACCGGCCACCAGCCCGGTCCCGAGAACGCCCACCACGACCAGCACGAAGAACGGCCCGCCGATCATCCCCACACCCCCAATTCCGTCCCACCCGGGCCGCCACCCGGCACCGACATCACCTTCACGCGCCACGCCCGCAGGTACCTGCGGGCACGCCCTGCACCTGGGCCGGCGGTGCCCACCCCCAGCCGAGCCGTTCCCCTCCTCCACCGCATCCCCCCGCCACCGCATTCCTCAACCCGCGTCCTCCTCCCCGACCCCCTGCCACCCCCGCAGCACGCTCTCCACCGCCCCGGCGATCCGGCGCCGCGCCTCGTACCGTGGTACCCCGCTCATCAAGAGCTGGTCGTACGCCGTGTCCACATGCCGTACGGCCGCCACGACCGCCGAGATCACCGCGCCCTCGGTCAGCGCCCGCCCGGCCGCGCTGCGGCCCACGCGCCCACTGCCCCGCACCGACGCGTGGGCCGCGATCGCCCGGGCCCGCTCTTCGGGGCATCCGGGGAACAGCCGCAGGATCTCGGCCGCGAACGCCGCCGCGAACCGCTCGTCCTCCGCCGCCCTGCGCCGCGCGTCCCGCGCCCGCCGCCGACGCCGGGCCTCCGCGTCCGCCAGACAGCGGGCCTCGGCCCGGGCCAGCGCGGCCTCCTCCACGAGCACGCCCTGGCGTTCGTAGCGGCTCTTGCGCCGGTTGAACCGCACCACCACCACCGACAGCGTGCTCTCCTCCCGCGATCTGCGGGTCAGGGCCGTGTCGCCGCGCGGCAGGAACACCAAGTGGCCGAGGTCGGCGCAGTCCAGGCAGCGCGGCGCCCCGTCCTCCAGCACCAGCAGCGACAGCGGACCACGCCGGCAGCGGGCACACCGCTTGCCCTTCAGCGACTGGATGACGACAAGCCGACCGGGGGAGTGGGGAGTTGCGGGGAGCGCCATACGCGGTACCTTCCCCGTCACGGCCCACGCCTCCCACAGCCGCCGTCGGCTCCCTGTCCGCCTGTGCCACCTCCGTACCCCCTCTTGTCCCGCCTCCCGTGCCGTCCCGGTGCTTCCGCCGTACGTTCTCGTCCTCCCTCCGCCCGCCGGAACTACCCCTCCCGCTCCCGGAAGTTGAACACCGACACCCGCGTACGGTGCCGCACCGGTTCCTCGATCTCGTCGACCACCGCCACCGCGAGATCCGCGTACGACAGCCACGGCTCACGACCGTCGCCGGGCAGCCGTTCACCGCCCACGCGGTACCGCCCCGTCCGGGTACCGCCGTGCTCCAGGTGCCCGGCAGGCGTCAGCATCACCCAGTCGACGGGTCCGCCCCCGCGCTCCCGCAGCCGGTGCAGGCCCGCCGTGTGCGCCAGCGCGAACGGCCGGATCTGAGGCGGGAACGCGTCCGGATCGTCCATCACGGGCCGCCCGTCCCTGCCGAGCAGGTTCGCCCCCAGACCCACCGCGACGAGCCGGCCCACGCCGGCCGCGGCGAGCCCGTCGAGCAGCGCGTCCGCCGCCTTCACGAAGAATCCGGGGTCGAGCGTGTCGAAGCCCTGCTCCGGTCCGCTGAACGGCGAGACGGCGTGCACGGCCCCGGCATGCCCGGCAGCCGTCCCGGTGACCGATCGGGTGTCGGTGACATCGCCCCGTACGACCGTGACACCCTCCGCTTCGAGATCCGGGTACCGCGCCGGATCCCGTACCACGGCCGTCACCGCGTACCCGCGCGCACGTGCCTCGGCCGTCACCGCCCGCCCGGCCCGTCCCCCGGCACCGAAGACCACGATCCCGCTCATCCCGACCTCCCAAGTCCTGCGCGGTCGCCCGCGACCGGACCAGGAGGCTAAGGACCGGACCCCCGGTTACCGCAACGGAATCGGCGCTAACCTCGACGGATGACCGACGCGACGGCCCACGACCGTTCCGCACCTCTCGATCCCGACATGTTCCACCCCCTCTGCCCGTCGTCCGCCGTGCCGTTCCGGGTCGGCGACAAGTGGTCCGGCATGGTGATCCGCTGTCTCCAGGACGGGCCACGCCGTTTCGGGGAACTGCGGGTCCCGCTCAAGGCCGTCACGCCCAAGGTCCTCAGCGAGACCCTGCGCGCCATGGAGCGCGACGGCCTGGTGACCCGTACCGCGTACGACGAGAACCCGCCCCGCGTCGAGTACGCCCTCACCCCCCTCGGCCGTACCCTCATCCCCCTTCTCGACGCCGCCCGCGCCTGGAGCGAAACCCACCTCCCCGCCCTGCTCGCCGCCCGCCGCGCGGCAGGACACCGCGCCTGACGTCGGCACCCGCGCCGCTCTCGTCCGCCACCCGGCATCATGGGCCTGTGCGACTGGAAGCGATCACCTGGGAGCGGCTGGCCGAGCGGCTCGCCGACCGGCTGGCCGGTGCGGAGCCGGCGGACGGCACGGCCTGGCAGCGCGTCGCCTTCGACGGAGCCCCGGCCGCCCGCCCCGGGGACCTCGCCACGCGGGTCGGCGACGCGCTGCGGGTACGCGGCCGGCCCTCGCTCGTGATCGGCACCGAGGGCTTCCTGCGCCCCGCCTCGCTCCGCCTGGAGCACGGGCGGCGGGACGCGGAGTCGTACTACAACGGGTGGTTCGACACCGGCGCCCTGTGGCGCGAGGTCTTCGGGCCGCTCGACCCCGGAGGCACCGGGCGGGTCCTGCCCGACCTGTGGGATCCGGCCACGGACCGGGCCACCCGCAGCCCCTACGTCCAACTCCCGCCCGCCGGAATCCTGTTGCTCCACGGCCCCCTCCTGCTGCGTCACTGGTTCCCCTTCGATCTGACCGTGCACCTCCTCCTCTCCCCGGGCGCCCTCCGCCGCCGTACGCCCGAGGCCGACCACTGGACGCTCCCCGCCTTCGAGCGCTACGAGGCCGAGACCGACCCGGCCGCGACGGCGGACGTCCTGGTACGTGCCGACGACCCGCGCCACCCCGCCTGGAGCGGCTGATCCGGAAGCGCCGCCCGGAAATCCGGCCGACGAGCCGGCCCCACCCCTTTTATATGCGTGTGCATGTAACTAGAGTGATGTCATGACGACCTCACCGGACACCCCGGTCGCCTTCGACGACTCCCTCCGTGCCCTGCTGGACGGCAAGAACTTCGCCAGCGTCGCCACACTCGGCCCTGACGGCGCCCCGCAGAACTCCGTGGTCTGGATCAAACGCGAGGGCGACAGCGTGCTCTTCTCGTCCGTCGACCGCCGCCAGAAGGTACGCAACCTCCGCCGCGATCCGCGTATCAGCCTCTCCGTCTTCGACCTGGCGAACCCCTATCACTCGGCCGAGATCCGCGGTGTCGCCGAGATCCTGCCGGACGAGGGCAAGCGCCTCCCGTACGAGCTGTCGCACAAGTACCTCGGCATCGATCCGCCGGCCGAGAAGGACGACGAGACCCGTGTGATCGTCAGGATCGTCCCTCGGAAGATCGTGTCCTTCTCGCCCTGACAGGCCCCTTGGCGCCGAGCGCCGGTCCGCTCGGCCCCGCCGCTCAGAGCCAGCCGTTGCGCCGGAAGCCCCGGTACACCGCCAGACACGCGCCGGCCGTCACTGCCATGATCAGCGGGTACCCGAACCGCCAGTGCAACTCGGGCATGTGCTCGAAGTTCATGCCGTACACCCCGCACACCATCGTCGGCACGGCGATCACCGCGGCCCAGGCCGTGATCTTCCGCATGTCCTCGTTCTGTGCCACCGTCACCTGCGCGAGATGCGCCTGAAGGATGGAGTTGAGCAGCTCGTCGAACGCGGCGATCTGTTCCTTGGCACGGATCAAGTGGTCGAGCACATCCCGGAAGTAGGTCTGTATCTCCGGGGCGACGACCCGTATCGGCCGGGTCGCCAGGTCCTCCACCGGGCGGCCCAGTGGCACCACCGCCCGCTTCAGCTCCAGCAGTTCACGCTTCATCTGGTAGATGCGGCCCGCGTCCAGACGCGCGCCGTTCTCCGAGAACACGTCCGTCTCGACCTGGTCGATGTCGGCCTGGACCGCGTCCGTGACACTGAGGTAGTCGTCGACCACATGGTCGGCGATCGCGTGCAGCACCGCCGCCGGCCCCTTGGCCAGCTGGTGCGGGTCCGCCTCCAGCTCCTCGCGCAGCGGGCCCAGCGAGCCGTGCCGGCCGTGCCGCACCGTGATCACGAAGTCCTCGCCGACGAACACCATGATCTCGCCGGTGTCGACCACCTCGCTGGTCGCCGTCAGCTGCTCGTGCTCCACATAACAGACGGTCTTGAACACTGCGAAGAGCGTGTCGCCGTAGTGCTCCAGCTTCGGCCGCTGGTGTGCCTCGACCGCGTCCTCCACCGCCAGCGGATGCAGGTCGAACAGCTCGGCGATGCCGGTGAACTCACGGTCCGTCGGCTCGTGCAGCCCGAGCCAGACGAAGCCCTCGCCGGTCTTGCGCACCAGCCGTACGGCATCCACCAGGTCGGCGCACCCGGGCACGCGCACACCGTCCTGATACGTCACGCAGTTCACCACGGACGAGCCCAGCGGCGACCTGGCGGGATGGCTCAGGTCCACGCGCGGCCGGCGCCGGGCCAACCGCGCCACCTTGCGCAGGCCGCCGACCCTGCCCAGCCCCGTGACCTTCCGCAGATTCCCTGCCATGGACATCTGGATCTCCTCGTGTGGATCTCCTCGCGTGACGCTCTCGCGCCCTGCCCGGCAAGTCTGCCAGTCCCGGGCAACGTGCGGGCACGCCTGTGGGAACAGGGAGTTCCGCTTTGTTCCCGCCTGTGGACGAAGTGGCGAGAGAGCCGGACCGGTCGGCCGACCTTTACACAGACCGGCCGACCTCTACACAGACCGACCGACCGACAGAGCGACTGGCCGCCCGGCTGACACAGGCCGACAGGCTGGCCGGCTGACCGGCTGGGATGATCGGAGCATGGCGCGCTCCGACGGATACCTCCTGGACAACCGGCAGAACGAGGCGGGCGAACGCTTCGACGCCTTCACCGCCCTCTTCGACCCCACGACCTTCCGGCACCTCGAAGGACTCGGCATCGGCCCCGGCTGGCGCTGCTGGGAAGTGGGGGCCGGCGGCCCCTCCGTCGTGTCCTGGCTCGCCGAGAAGGTGGGGCCGGCCGGTCAGGTCGTCGCGACCGACATCGACACCTCCCGGCTCACCGGCGTGGCCCGCCCACCGGTGGAGCTCCGTGTCCACGACGTGGGTGCCGAAGAGCCGCCGGGGGAGGGCTTCGACCTGGTCCACGCCCGGCTCGTCCTCGTACATGTACCCGACCGGGAACGGGCCTTGCGCAGCATGATCAAGGCCCTGCGACCCGGCGGACGACTGCTGATCGAGGACGCCGACCCCGCCCTCCAGCCGCTGACCTGCCCCGACGAGTACGGCCCCGAGCAGCGGCTCGCCAACAGGCTGCGCCAAGGTTTCCGCAAGCTGCTCGCCGACCGCGGCGCCGACCTCTCCTATGGCCGCAAACTCCCGCGGCTGCTCCGCGAGGCCGGACTGCACGGCGTGGAGGCCGACGCGTACTTCCCCGTGGCCTCGCCCGCCTGCACCGCCCTGGAGGCCGCGACGGTCCGTCAGATCCGTGACCGGCTCGTCGCCGCCGGACTGGCCTCCGACGCGGAGATCGACCAGCACCTGGCCAACGTGGAGAGCGGCACCATGGACCTGACCACCGCGCCGATGATCTCGGCGTGGGGGCGCAAGAGGTAAACGCAGGCAGCTGGTTGGTGGTTGGTGGCTGATGGCAGGGGGCACTCGGGGCTGCCGGCCCGTTTGAGCGGCCCGACGACTCCCCGGACCGTTCGCACACCCCGGCACCCGGCAGAGGCACCCCGACACCCGGCAGAGGCGACCAGTGTCTCCCCGCCCTCCTAACTCCTTCCCCCGGAATGCGGCGGTCTGCCGCCCACCCGTCCCACCGCCTCCGCACCTGCCCGGCAGCCCCGTGCCGCCGCTTCCTCCGGGGTCGCGCCCGCGAGCAGGGCGGCGAGGAACGCGCCGGTGAAGGCGTCACCCGCGCCCGTGGTGTCCCGGGGCTCCGCCGGTACGGCCGGCACCCGGGCCGGCACGGCACCGGATCGGGCCACGAGCGCTCCGTCCGCACCCGCCTTGGCCACCACCAGCGGCACGAGCCGGCTCAGCTTCGCCGCCGCGTCCGCCGGATCCGGCAGCCCGGTCAGCAGACATGCCTCGTCCCGGCTAGGTAGCAGCACATCCAGTCCCTCCGCGAACGCGAGGAAGCGGTCCACCCCCAGCTCGACCAGGAAGCCGGCCGAGGCCGGGTCCAGACTGACCGGCACCCCACGCGCGCGTGCCGCCGCGAGCGCGGTCCCGGCGAGCGCCCGGCTCGACTCCGTGAACAGCAGATAGCCCGACAGATGCAGCCGGGACACCCCGTCGAGCAGCGCGTCCGACCAGTCGGCGGGGCAGAGCCGCAGGGATGCCCCGCTGTCCGTCAGGAACGTCCGCTCGGCCGCAGCCCCCGTGTCGACGAGGCAGATCACGGTCCCGGTCGGCGCCTCCCGGTCCACCACGAGCCGGGGCCGCACCCCGGCCGCGACCAGCTCGCGTTCGTGCCACGCGGCGGCGTCCGCGCCCACCCGCCCCAGCAGCCGCACGTCCGCGCAGCCCGCGTGGGCGGCCCAGCTGGCCACATTGGCGCCCGCTCCGCCCGGCAGCCTCCGGATCACGGCGGCCGTGTCGGTGCCGGCCGCGAGCGGTCCCCGGTGCCGGGCGATCACGTCGGTGACCACGTCACCGACGACCAGCAGCGCGCCGTTCCGGCCCGCGGTCACCCCCTGGCCCACGCCGAGGCGATCCGCGCAGCCAGCCGGACGTTGCCGCGCACCGCCGCCAGGTTGGCGCTCAGCGAGGCGCCGTCCGTGTGCCGGACCAGGTGGTCCAGCAGGAACGGCGTCACCGCCTGCCCGGTGACACCCTGCTCCGCGCAGGCGCGCAGGGCGTCGGCGAGTACACGCGCGTGCAGCTCGGGATCGAGCTGTTCCGCCTCCGGGACGGGGTGGGCGACGATCAGCGCCGACTCGGGCGCGTCCAGCGCGTCCTGGGCGCGCATGACGGCGGCGACCTGCTCCGGGGTGTCCAGCGTCCAGTCGACCGGATGCCCCGAGTCCGACAGATAGAAGCCGGGGAAGCGGTCCGTTCCGTACCCGGCGACGGACACGCCCAGTGTCTCCAGCCGCTGGAGCGTCGCCGGTACGTCCAGGATCGACTTCACGCCCGCGCACACCACCGTGATCCGGGTCCGCGCCAGCAGCCACAGGTCGGCCGACTCGTCCTGGGTCACGGTCCACTCCCGGTGCACCCCGCCCAGCCCACCGGTGGCGAACACCCGTATGCCCGCGAGGGAGGCCAGTTGTGCCGTCGCCGACACGGTGGTCGCCCCGCTCGCTCCCGCCGCCACGGCGAGCGGCAGGTCGCGATGGCCCAGCTTGCGGATGCCGTCCTCGTTCGCGACCCGCTCCAGCTGGTCCTTGTCCAGGCCGACCCGGGGCCGCCCGTCGAGCACGGCGATGGTCGCCGGAACGGCACCCTCCCGCCGCACCGCTTCCTCCAGCTCCAGCGCCACGTGCAGGTTGCGCGGGCGAGGCAGGCCGTGCGCGATGATCGTGGACTCCAGAGCCACCACCGGCCGCCCCGCGTCGATCGCCTCCCGGACTTCTTCCGACACCACCAGCACCACGTGCCCGCCTCCTGTCCGTCGTCCTTCCTAGTCTCTGGCGGGCGCCGGGCCCGGATAAACGCTTGTGACCCGTCGGGGAGGTCACCAGCCTGGTGCACATGAGGAACAACACCACGCGCCTCGACCACGTCGTCCTGTGGGTGGCCGACCCGGTCGCCGCGGCGGCCTTCTACGAGACGGCCGTCGGCCTGGAGCCGGTCAGAGTCGCCGAGTTCACGGAAGGCGAGGTGGCCTTCCCGTCCGTACGCGTCAACGAGGACACCATCCTCGACCTCGCCCCGCGCGGCTTCGCCGAGCAGATGAGGATGCTGCCCGGTTCCGCCGACAGCGCGGGCCACCCCGTCAACCACGTCTGCCTGTCACTGCCGGCCGAGGCCTTCGACGCCCTGCGCGCCCGCCTGGAGGCACACGGCGTACCCGTGTCGGGCATCGACCACGGCCTGTCCGGCGCCCGCGGCAACGCCACGCGCAGCTTCTACTTCCGCGACCTGGACGGCAACGTCTTCGAGGCCCGGCACTACGACGACTAGCCGCGCCCCGGACCGGTCAGAACAGCGGCTCCGGCAGCACACCTTCCAGGGCGAGCAGCTTCCGCTTGGTCTCCAGCCCGCCCCCGAAGCCGCCGATGCCGCCACCGCTCTCCACCACCCGGTGGCACGGCACGACCACCGGCAGCGGGTTGGCGCCCATCGCCGCGCCCACCGCCTGCGCCCCACCGGGCTGGCCGACCCGGCCCGCCAGGTCGCCGTACCCCACCACGGTGCCGTACGGCACACCGGAGGCCAGCTCGCGCAGGACCTGCCGGTTGAAACCGGAGATCAGCGACCAGTCCAGCGGCAGGTCGAAGTCGTGCCGCCGACCCGCGAAGTACGCCCTCAGCTGGCGTATCGCCTCGACCAGCAGCGGCGAGTCGGGATCCTCCTCGGGCCGGGCACCCAGCCGTGCGGCCAGCCGCTCCAGCGCTCGCTCGCGCACCGCGTCCGAGGCGTGGAAGACGACGTTGACCAGGCCGTCGCGGGTCGCCGCCAGCATCAGCGGGCCGATGTCCGTGCCGACGACGGCCCACACGACCCGCTGCTCATCCTGCCCGTGGCTGTCCATGCGCCTACGGTACGGCCTGCCACTGACAACGCCTGCCCGGTTCAGTCCGAACCCAGTGCCGCCCGCACCAGGTCGGGTTCGTTGGTGATGATCCCGTCGACCCCGTACGCGGCGACTTTGCGGGCGGTGGCCGCGTCGTTCACCGTCCAGGCGAACAGCCCCATCGGCCGGCCGTGCGGTCCGTCCAGGGCGTGCACCGCGGCGACGTACCCCCGGGAGACCGACCCGTACGAGGGGTTGATCAGATCCGTGAAGCGCGCGAACAGGTGCAGCTCCGCCACGGTGGGTGTACCGAGGTAGCCGGTGACGACCGCCGGCTTCAGCTCGTTGACGATCCGCACGCTGTCGGCGTTGAAACTCTGCACGATCAGCCGCCCCAGATGCCTGCCGTCCAGCCACCCCTCGTCGCCGAGGAGCTTCAGCGTCTGCTGCTCGATGCCCGGGTACAGCTCCGGGTTCTTGATCTCCAGGAGCAGCTTCTCGTGGTTGCGCTCGATCCTGCGCATGTACTCCTTCAGCGTCGGCACGCGCGCGCCCGCGTAGGCGGGGGAGAACCAGCTGCCCGCGTCCAGCCGGGCGATCTCGGCGGCGGTGAAGTCCCGCACCCTCCACGGCGCCCGGTCGGGGAAGACCTCCTCGACGTTCGTGGTGCGGTCCAGGGTCTCGTCGTGCAGGACGATCAGCTCGCCGTCCTTGGTGCGCTGGACGTCGTTCTCGACCCAGGAGAAGCCCAGCTCGGCGGCCTTGTCGATGGCGGGCAGCGTGTTCTCGGGTGCGTAGGTGGAGGCGCCCCGGTGGGCGATCACCGCGGGCACGGCGTGCTCGCCTGCCGAGGCATCGGAGGTAGGGCTGAGCAGGGCGGTCACCGCCCCCATGACCACGGCGACCGGGGCGGCGACTACACGCACGTGCATGCGTACTCCTCGCGTCGAACGGATACCCAGAGCAACAGACTGACAGCACTGAGTCAACGGCGCCCGGGCGCACGATGGCCACACATTGAACGGAGATGTCCAAGTCCGCTCACCGGTGCCGCACAACTGCGGCAAGGCCGTGTTTCTTTGCCGGAAAATCGTTCGACCCTTCCGGTGCGGGTCATACTCTCTGCGACAACCCTGACCGCCCGTGCGGTCCTGGGACGGGGGCATATTTCAGGTTTCCGGGACACAAGAAGGCGGGAAGGGCAGCCGCGGATGCAAGGCACGGTCGACGGATTCAGCTACGGGGCCGTCACCCCGTTGGTGGCCTACCTGATGGCGTGCCTCGGCGGCGCCCTCGGCCTGCGCTGCACCACCCGGTCTCTGCTGGTCACACATGCCCGGCGGCCCGCCTGGCTGGCCCTCGGCTCGGCGGCGATCGGCTCCGGCATCTGGACCATGCACTTCGTCGCCATGATGGGCTTCAGCATCAAGGAGACGCCGCTCCACTACGACGGGCCGATCACCTACGCGAGCCTCGGCCTCGCCATCGTCATGGTCGGCGTCGGCATCTTCATCGTCGGCTACTGGGGCGCCACCGGCACCCCCCTCTTCACCGGCGGCACGATCACCGGTCTGGGCGTCGCCTCGATGCACTACCTGGGCATGGCGGGCGTCCGTTTCCACGGACGGTTCACCTACAACACGTTCACCGTCGCCGCCTCCGTCGTCATAGCGGTCGTGGCAGCCACCGCCGCCCTGTGGGCCGCCGGACAGGTGCGGGGCTTCCTGTGGAGCGTCGGCGCGAGTCTCGTCATGGGGCTCGCGGTCAGCGGCATGCACTACACCGGCATGGCCGCCCTGAGCGTCCACCTCGACGGCGCCTCCCACACCGCCGGGGGCGCGCCCGCCGCGTCCGTGCTGGCGCCCATGCTGATCGGCCCCCTCGCCTTCCTGCTCCTCGCGGGCGTCGTCGTGATCTTCGATCCGCTGATGGTCATGGGGCGTCCCGACTGGAGGCCCGTCGAGCGGAAACCCGGCGTCCCGGCCGCCGCCGTCGCCTCCCACACCGAACGCCGCCCCACCGTTCACGACGGGCACCGTCCGGTGCGCCGGCCCGAGCACCACGCCTCCCGCACCCCGCAGAACCGCTGATCGGAGCCCGTTGTCAGTGCGGGGTCGTACGGTTGATGTCATGCGGCCCGTTTCCCACATCGAACGCACGGTGGCGCCCTTCGAGGTCGTCAGCCCCTACCAGCCCAGCGGTGACCAGCCGGCGGCCATCGCCGAGCTGGCCAAGCGCATCGAGGCCGGTGAGAAGGACGTCGTCCTCCTGGGCGCGACCGGCACCGGCAAGTCCGCCACCACCGCGTGGATGATCGAGAAGCTCCAGCGCCCCACCCTCGTGATGGCGCCGAACAAGACGCTGGCCGCCCAGCTGGCCAACGAGTTCCGCGAGCTGCTGCCGAACAACGCCGTCGAGTACTTCGTCTCGTACTACGACTACTACCAGCCCGAGGCCTACGTCCCGCAGTCGGACACCTACATCGAGAAGGACTCCTCGATCAACGAGGAGGTCGAGCGCCTGCGTCACTCGGCCACCAACTCGCTGCTCACCCGCCGCGACGTCATCGTGGTCGCCTCGGTGTCCTGCATCTACGGCCTCGGTACTCCGCAGGAGTACGTGGACCGCATGGTCACCCTCCGGGTCGGCGACGAGATCGACCGGGACGAGCTGCTGCGCCGCTTCGTGGACATCCAGTACACGCGCAACGACATGGCCTTCACCCGCGGCACCTTCCGGGTCCGCGGCGACACCATCGAGATCTTCCCGGTCTACGAGGAGCTGGCCGTCCGCATCGAGATGTTCGGCGACGAGATCGAGGCGCTGTCCACGCTGCACCCGGTCACCGGCGAGATCATCAGCGACGACCAGCAGCTCTACGTCTTCCCCGCCTCCCACTACGTCGCCGGCCCCGAGCGCATGGAGCGGGCCATCAACGACATCGAGAAGGAGCTGGGGGAGCGCCTGGCCGAGCTGGAGAAGCAGGGCAAGCTCCTGGAGGCCCAGCGCCTGCGCATGCGCACCACGTACGACATCGAGATGCTCCGCCAGATCGGCACCTGCTCCGGCGTGGAGAACTACTCGATGCACTTCGACGGCCGCTTGCCGGGCTCCCCGCCCAACACGCTGCTGGACTACTTCCCGGACGACTTCCTGCTCGTGATCGACGAGTCGCACGTCACCGTCCCGCAGATCGGCGCGATGTACGAGGGCGACGCCTCCCGCAAGCGCACCCTCGTGGACCACGGCTTCCGTCTGCCCTCCGCCCTGGACAACCGCCCGCTGAAGTGGGAGGAGTTCCAGGAGCGCATCGGGCAGACCGTCTACCTGTCGGCCACCCCCGGTCCCTACGAGCTGTCGCGTTCGGACGGGTTCGTGGAGCAGATCATCCGCCCGACCGGCCTGGTCGACCCGGAGGTCGTGGTCAAGCCGACCGAGGGCCAGATCGACGACCTGGTGCACGAGATCCGCAAGCGCACCGAGAAGGACGAGCGGGTCCTCGTCACCACGCTGACCAAGAAGATGGCCGAGGACCTCACCGACTACTTCCTGGAACTCGGCATCCAGGTGCGCTACCTGCACAGCGACGTCGACACCCTGCGCCGCGTCGAGCTGCTGCGTGAACTGCGCGCGGGTGAGTACGACGTCCTGGTCGGCATCAACCTGCTCCGTGAGGGCCTCGACCTGCCCGAGGTGTCCCTGGTGGCGATCCTGGACGCCGACAAGGAGGGTTTCCTCCGCTCGGGCACCTCACTGATCCAGACCATCGGCCGCGCGGCGCGCAACGTCTCCGGCCAGGTGCACATGTACGCCGACAAGATCACCCCGGCGATGGAGAAGGCCATCGAGGAGACCAACCGCCGCCGGGAGAAGCAGATCGCCTACAACAAGGCGAACGGCATCGACCCGCAGCCGCTGCGCAAGAAGATCAACGACATCGTCGCCCAGATCGCGCGCGAGGAGGTCGACACGGAGCAGCTGCTCGGTTCGGGGTACCGCAAGACGAAGGACGGCAAGGGAGCGAAGGCCCCCGTTCCGTCGCTCGGCGACAAGGCAGCCAAGGGCGCCAAGGCCGGAAAGGCCGGGAAGACGGCCAAGGGCAGGGCGGTGCCGACGGACCGTCCGGCGGCCGAGCTGGCGGAGCAGATCGAGGAGATGACCGAGCGGATGCGGGCCGCCGCCGCGGAGCTGCAGTTCGAGATCGCGGCCCGGCTGCGCGACGAGGTCTCCGAGATGAAGAAGGAGCTGCGCCAGATGCGGGAGGCCGGCCTCGCCTGAGTCTCCGCCCGGTACCGGCCGCGGCCCGGACGCCAAGTGTTGCAACCCCGACACAAAGCGCGGGCCGGGGGTCGGCACCGTTCGAGCCCCTGCGTAGGGTTCTGAACAACCGCGCGGTGCGCAGCAACGGCTCGGCGCGGCAACAGGGGACCGTCGAGAGGGGATTCAGCCGTGTCCGTCAACTTGTCCAAGGGTCAGGCCATCAGCCTGGAGAAGAAGGACGGGGCCACCCTGACGGCGGTCCGTATGGGGCTCGGCTGGCAGGCGGCCAAGCGACGCGGCCTGTTCGGCTCCCGCACCCGGGAGATCGACCTGGACGCCTCGGCGGTCCTCTTCGCCGGTGCGGAACCCAAGGACGTCGTCTTCTTCCGCCACCTGGTCAGCGACGACGGTTCGGTGCGCCACACCGGTGACAACCTCGTCGGCGGCGCCGGCCAGGGCGGGGACGACGAGGCCATCCTGGTGGACCTGCAGCGCGTCCCGGTCCACATCGACCAGATCGTCTTCACGGTCAACTCCTTCACCGGCCAGACCTTCCAGGAGGTGCAGAACGCCTTCTGCCGGCTCGTGGACGAGACCAACGGCCAGGAACTCGCCCGCTACACCCTGGCCGGCGGTGGCGAGTACACCGCCCAGATCATGGCCAAGGTGCACCGGGCCGGCTCCGGCTGGACGATGACGGCCATCGGCGCCCCGGCCAGGGGCCGCACCTTCCAGGACCTGATGCCGGCGATCCTGCCGCACCTCTAGCACCGGACCGCCCGCTCACCAGGCGCGGCGCGCACGACCGAACGACACAGGGGGGCGACGGCGATGGGGGCTGAGCTGGTACGGGGGCAGAACCACCCGCTGTCCCAGGTCCGGCTGGAGATCCGGATCTCGGCGGGAGTGCCGGTCCTCGCCGGGGCCACACTCGGCGACGAGTACGGCACGGTGCACGGCCGCCAGTGGGTGGCCCACCCCGGAGCCCCCTCCGTGCCCGGCGTAGAGGCGCCACGGAAGCCGGCCGCCGAGCACCGCCTGACCGTCGACCTGGCCGCCCTGCCCGAGGCCGTGCACCGCGTCGCCGTGTTCCTCGCCCTGCCCACCGGCACGGCCGGCCCACCCGGCTTCGGTGCCGTCCCCGCCCCGCACACCACGGTGAGCGGCCTCGACGGCACCGAACTGGCTTGCTACACCCTCACCGGCCTGGACACCGAGAAGGCCGTCATAGCCCTGGAGCTGTACCACAGGCAGGGCGCCTGGAAAGTGCGCGCGATGGGCCAGGGCTATGCGAGTGGCCTCCCCGCCCTTTTCGCCGACCAGGGGCTGCGCGACGCGGACGACCTCGCGACGGTCATCCAGGAGGCGGCGGCCCGGAGCCTGCCGGACGCGGCACCCGTACCGCCGACCGATCCCGGCCCGCAGACCGCCTCCGCTTCCGTTCCCGCCCCGCCGGCCTCGCCCGCCCATCACGCGGTGTCCGCTTCCCGGTCCACCGCCGCTTCCCAGCCCACCACCGCTTCGCAGCCCACGCCGGGTCCCGAGTCCGCCACCGCGTCCCAGTCGCCCGTCTCAGGGCCGCCGGATCCACCCCGTTCGCACGACCGGCCCGGCGGCCCGGTCGACTACACACACCCGCACCGCACCCGTGTCGTCACGTCCCCGCCCCCGGCCCCCGCGGCCGCCGACGGGCAGCCCGCTCGGCCCGTTGCCGGAGACGCCGTGGGCTGGTCGATGGAGGAACGGCTCTACAACCAGGTCTGGGGCATGTTCGAGGACCTCGCCCGCACCACGGCCGCCTACCGGAGCGCCCTCCACTTCGCCGACTCCCGCCTGGAGAAGGAACTGGACCAGGCCCTCGCCGACCCCCGTGCGCGGCTCGGCGCGGCGGGCGACGCCGCTCGCGAGGCGGCCCACGCTCGCCGGAGCGAGCTGGCCGGCCAGGCGCGGGCGGCCTTCGAACGTGACCTCGCCCAGCTCATCGCCGAGGCGGAGGTGGTCGAGCCGGCGCTGCCGCCCGCCTGCGCCCGCTGGGACAGCCCCGTCTGGCACGCCTACCGCGTGCCGGACGAGCCGCCGATGGCGCTGCGGCTCGGTGATCTCCACCTGCCCGACAGCGCGCCCTTGCGCATCCCCCTGCTGGTCAGGCTGCCACTGGAGCGGGGTTTGTGGATCGACAGCGGTCCGTCGGCGGCCGACGCTCACCTGCGGGACTCCGCCGAACTGAGCCACCTGGCCATGTCCGTGGCCGTCGCCCTCGCGGCGCGCCTGCTCGCCGTACACCCGGCCGGGGAGTTCGCCGTTCAGGTCGTCGACCCCGCCGGTACGGGGACCCACGCGCTGCTGCCGCTGACCCGGTCCGGGGTTCTGGCGGCGCCGCCCGCGACCGGGGCGGCGGGGGTCTCGCAGACGCTGGAGAGGCTCACCCGGCGGGTCGACCTGGTGCAGATGGCGGCGCGAGGCGGGACGGCCGAGTCGCTGCCGGCCGATGTGGACACCGCCCAGCAGCTCCTGATCGTCAACGACTTCCCGCACGGGTTCGACGACCGGTCGGTGACCCGGCTCCGCTATCTCGCCGACGAGGGTCCGGCCGTCGGCGTGCACCTCGTGCTCGTCGCCGACCGTGAGGAGGCCGCCGCCTACGGGCCCTTGCTCGATCCGCTGTGGCGTTCGCTGTTGCGACTCACCCCCCTGCCCGACGACCACCTCGCCGACCCCTGGGTCGGCCACGCCTGGACGTACGAACCCTCACCGGTCCCTAGCGCCGACCGGATCGTGCACGACGTGCTCACCGAGGTGGCCAGAGCCCGGACCAAGCATTGGTAAAGCGGTTCTGACCAGCGGACTTGGTCCTTCTTTTACTTACTGCTTTACCAATGCTTGGTGATTGGGGTACTGTCTTCCGTACGGAGGGGAGTACTCCCTGACTGCGGCGCACCCGTCAGTACGGACCGGTCCGGTCCCGGGACGCCGGCCCATCGCGGGTGGAAGAGACCTCCGGCAGCGACAACGCTGATGTGTTTGCCGTCACTCAATGCCGGAGGTGCAGTGGAAGTCTCCCTGACCCTATGGGTCCTCACCGTCGCGGGTCTCGCCGCCCTGATCGCGGTCGACTTCTTCATCGGTCGCAAGCCCCATGAGGTGTCGATCAAGGAGGCGGGCATCTGGACCGTCGTCTGGATCGCCCTGGCCGGCCTCTTCGGTCTCGGTCTCCTCGTCTTCGGCGGCGGGCAGCCGGCCGGAGAGTTCTTCGCGGGCTTCATCACCGAGAAGTCGCTCAGCGTCGACAACCTCTTCGTCTTCGTCCTGATCATGGCGAAGTTCGCGGTGCCCGCCCAGTACCAGCAGCGCGTCCTGCTCGTCGGCGTGCTCATAGCCCTGGTCCTGCGGGCCGTCTTCATCGCCGCCGGGGCCGCGATCCTCGCCAGCTTCTCGTGGGTGTTCTACCTCTTCGGCGCCTTCCTGATCTGGACCGCCTGGAAGCTCATCCAGGAGGCCCGTACGGACGAGGCGGACGAGGAGTACGAGGAGAACAAGCTGCTCAAGGCCGTTGAGCGCAAGTTCGGCGTCGCCGACCGGTACCACGGCACCAAGCTGTGGATCCAGGAGAACGGCAAGCGCGTCATGACCCCGATGCTGGTCGTGATGCTCGCCATCGGCACCACGGACGTGCTGTTCGCCCTGGACTCCATCCCCGCGATCTTCGGCCTGACCCAGGACCCGTACATCGTCTTCACCGCCAACGCGTTCGCCCTGATGGGTCTGCGTCAGCTGTACTTCCTCATCGGCGGGCTGCTCAGGAAGCTGGTCCACCTCTCGTACGGGCTGTCGATCATCCTCGGCTTCATCGGCGTCAAGCTGGTGCTGCACGCCCTGCACGAGTCCGGCGTCCACGTGCCGGAGATCAGCATCCCGGTCTCGCTCGGCGTGATCTGCGCCGTCCTGGCCGTCACCACGGTCACCAGCCTGCTGGCCTCCAGGAAGCAGGCGACCGCCGAGGAGGCGCCCGCCGACGCCGAGGACGCTCACAAGAGCAGCGTCGATGTCTGACCCGGGCGCAGCGCAAACCCGCGATCCCGCATAGCCGCACAGCGTACGGGGCACTGGCCCTCACCCGAGGGGGCGCGTGAACCCGCCGCCGGGGGAAGCCCCGGGGCTCTCCTCGCCCCTCCTCGCCGTCTCGCCGCGACGCGGAGGCCCGGTCCCACCGGCACCGGGCCCCGCACCGGAAAGGATGAGAGGTATCCGGAAAGAACGGAATGCGAATCCTGTACGCCTCTGCGACCATCGCCGCATGATCACTCGGCTCCGGTCGCTCACCCGACAATGGACGATCCTCGTGCCGGTGCTCGCGGTCGTCCTGCTGGTCTTCACGTGGGGCCGGGGCCTGCCCGGCGCCGTCGTCGGCCTGGTGACCCTGGTTCTCGCCGGTGCCGTCCTGGCGGCGGTGCACCACGCCGAGGTGGTGGCCCACCGAGTCGGCGAACCCTTCGGTTCCCTGGTGCTCGCCATCGCCGTCACGATCATCGAGGTGGCCCTGATCGTCACCCTCATGGTCGACGGCGGCGACAAGAGTTCCACCCTGGCCCGGGACACGGTCTTCGCCGCCGTGATGATCACCTGCAACGGCGTCGTGGGCATCTGCCTGCTCGTCGCCTCCCTGCGGCACGGCACGGCGGTCTTCAACCCCGAGGGCACCGGCGCGGCGCTGTCGACCGTGGCGACCCTGGCCACGCTCAGCCTCGTGCTGCCGACCTTCACCACCAGCAAGCCCGGACCCGAGTTCTCCACCCTCCAACTGACGTTCGCCGCGTTGTCCTCACTGATCCTGTACGGGCTGTTCGTGGCCACGCAGACCGTGCGCCACCGCGACTACTTCCTGCCCATCACCCGGCAGGGCGAGGTCATCACCGCCGACGACCACGCGAGCCCTCCGTCCGCGCGCACCGCCTGGACCAGCCTGGGCCTGCTCGGGCTGGCGCTGATCGGCGTGGTCGGCCTGGCCAAGGGCGTGTCGCCCACGATCGAGTCGGGTGTGGCGGCGGCGGGCCTGCACCACGCCGTCGTCGGTGTGATCATCGCCCTGCTCGTCCTGCTGCCCGAGACCATCGCCGCGCTGCGCTCCGCTCGCCGCGACCGGGTGCAGACCAGCCTCAACCTGGCGCTGGGCTCCGCGATGGCCAGCATCGGCCTGACCATCCCGGCCGTGGCGCTCGCGTCCGTGTGGCTGCCCGGGCCGCTCGTCCTCGGCCTGGGCGCGACCCACATGCTGCTGCTCGCGCTGACCGTGGTGGTCAGCTCCCTGACCGTCGTGCCGGGCCGGGCCACACCCCTCCAAGGGGGCGTCCACCTGGTGATCTTCGCTGCCTACCTGGAGCTGGCGATCAACCCGTAGCGGGCGGGGCGGTCCCCGGCGCGCCCGGTCAGCCCGTGACCGGCTCCACCGCCGGCACGGGCACCGGGCGCGTCTCCGGCAGCAACGCGAAACACACCAGGCTGACCAGCGCGATGCCCGTCAGGTACGCCCCGACACCCCAGGGCACCCGTCCGCCGTGTTCCGCGAGCGCCGTGGCCACGATCGGGGTGAGGGCGCCGCCGAAGACCCCGCCGAGGTTGTAGCCCACGGCGGCACCCGTGCAGCGCACCCGGGCCTCGTACAGCTCCGGCAGGTACGCGGCGATCACCGCGAACATGGTGACGAAGGCGAGCAGGGCGCCCAGGATGGCGAGGAACATCAGCAGCGGCTCACCGGTCGCCAGAAGGGCGACCATCGGGAACATCCACAGGACGCAGGCCGCGCACCCCGTCAGACACAGCGGCCGGCGTCCGTACCGGTCGCCGAACAGCGCCACCACGGGCGTGAGCGCGCCCTTCACCAGCACCGCGCCCATGACGCACATCAGCATGACCGTACGGCTCACGCCGAGCCGCTCCGTCGCGTACGCCAGCGACCAGGTCGTCACCGCGTAGAACACGGCGTAACCGACCGCGAGCGCCCCGGCCGTCAGCAGCACCAGCCGCCCGTGGTGCCGTACGACCTCCACGAGCGGCACGCGCGCGTGGTCGTCGATCTCCAGGAAGCGGGGGCTCTCCCTGAGAGAGGAGCGCAGCCACAGACCCGCCAGCGCCAGGGCGCCGGCCGCCCAGAACGGCACGCGCCAGCCCCACCGGGCGAACTCGGCGTCGGACAGCCCTGCCGACAGCGCGAGCATCACCCCGTTGGCCAGGACGAAGCCGAGCGACGGTCCGATCTGGGGGAAGCTCGACCACAGGGCACGCCGTCCGGCGGGAGCGTGTTCGGCGGTCAGCAGCACCGCCCCTCCCCACTCACCGCCGACCCCCAGCCCCTGCAGGAAGCGCAGCAGGAGCAGCAGTACGGGCGCGGCCACGCCGATGCTCCCGTAGGACGGCACACAGCCGACCGCGACCGTCGAGGCGCCGGTGAGCAGGAGCGAGGCCACGAGCACCGGGCGCCGTCCGCGCCGGTCCCCGAGGTGCCCGAAGATCACCGAGCCCAGCGGCCGGGCCACGAAGCCCACCCCGAACGTGCCGAACGCCGCGAGTATCCCGGCGACCGGAGAGAACGTCGGGAAGAACAGCGGGCCCAGGACCAGAGCCGCCGCGGTCCCGTAGGCGAAGAAGTCGTAGAACTCGATCGCCGTCCCGGCGAGCGAGGCGGCGGCCAGTCGTGGCATGGACGGGGTGTTCACAGCGCGTACATCGTGCATGCCGCGTCAACTACCCACCGTGATCGCGGGTTACGGGGGCGTGCGGAGGTGATCACGGGGACCCGGGTGCGCGCCGTGGCGACCGGCGTGCAGGCCCCGCTGTCCGCGTCGGCCGGCGTGATAGACCGGGTGCGAGCAGCGGTCGTAGACGCACCGCCCCGAACGGACCGGAGGAACCGTGCCCCGCACCCTGGCCAACGCCCCGATCATGATCCTCAACGGGCCCAACCTGAACCTCCTCGGTCAGCGCCAGCCCGAGATCTACGGCAACGAGACGCTGGCCGACGTGGAGGCGCTGTGCGCGAAGGCGGCGGCGGCGCACGGCGGCACGGTCGACTTCCGGCAGTCCAACCACGAGGGGGAGCTGGTCGACTGGATCCACGAGGCGCGGCTGGGCCACTGCGGGATCGTCATCAACCCCGGCGCCTACTCGCACACGTCGGTCGCCATCCTCGACGCGCTCAACACCTGTGACGGCATGCCCGTGCTGGAGGTGCACATCTCCAACATCCACCGGCGCGAATCGTTCCGGCACCACTCCTACGTCTCACTGCGTGCCGACGGCGTGATCGCGGGATGCGGAGTGCAGGGCTATGTGTTCGGCGTGGAGCGGGTCGCGGCACTGGTCGGGGCGGCGCGAGCGGACGCGTGACCCGCGCGGGCTACAGCCGGCCCGCCTCCACGATCCGCCGCAGGAAGCGCCGCGTGCGCTCCTGCCGCGGGTCGCCGAAGACCTGCTCGGCGGTGCCGCGCTCCAGCACGACCCCGCCGTCCAGGAAGCAGACCTGGTCGGCGACGTCCCGGGCGAAGCCCATCTCGTGCGTGGCCAGCACCATGGTCATGCCCTCGTCCTTCAGGCCGCGCACCACCTCCAGCACCTCGCCCACCAGCTCGGGGTCGAGGGCGGCCGTGATCTCGTCGAGCAGCAACAGCCGGGGCCGCACCGCCAGGGCCCGTACGATCGCCACACGCTGCTGCTGACCGCCGCTGAGCCGGTCCGGGTAGGCATCGGCCTTGCCGCCCAGTCCGAGGCGCTCCAGCAGCTCCCTGGCCCGTTCCTCGGCCTCCGCGCGGGAGACGCCGTGCACCCGGCGCGGGGCGAGCGTGATGTTGTCCAGCACGGTCATGTGCGGGAAGAGGTTGTAGGCCTGGAAGACCACGCCGATCCGGCGCCGTACCGCGTCCTGGTCCACGCGCGGGTCGGTGATCTCCTCGCCGTCCAGCCAGATGGCGCCGTCGTCGATCTCCTCAAGGAGGTTCGCGCAGCGCAGCAGCGTGGACTTGCCGGAACCGGAGGCGCCGATCAGCGCGGTCACCGTGTGCGGGGCGACCTCCAGACCGACGTCCCGCAGGACGACCGAGCCGCCGAAGGTCTTGCGGACCGACTCCATCCGCAGCACCGGCGCCTCGCTCACGGGCGTGTTCTCGGGCGTGCTCACAGGGCTCCTCCCCGGGCGCTCACAGGGACCCTCCCTGGGCCCGCCGCCGGTCCGTCCGGGCCGTCACCCAGTCGGTGAACCGGGTCATCGGGATGGTCAGCGCCACGAACACCAGCCCCGCGACGATGTACGGCGTGTAGTTCAGACTGCGGCCCACGATGATGTCGGCCGCCCGTACGGCGTCCACCGCACCCCCGATGGACACGAGACCGGTGTCCTTCTGCAGTGACACCAGGTCGTTGAGCAGCGGCGGCACCTGGCGGCGCACCGCCTGCGGCAGGACCACGTAGCGCAGGGCCTGCCGGTTGGTCAGGCCCAGCGAGCGCGCCGCGGCACGCTGCGAGGGGTGGATCGACTCGATGCCGGCCCGGAACACCTCCGCCACGTACGCCGAGTACGTCAGCGTCAGCGCCGTACCGCCGAGCAGCACCGGATCGACCGTCACCCCCTGCAGCCGCAGCGCCGGAACACCCAGGACCACGATCATCAGGTTGATGATCAGCGGCAGACCGCGGAAGAAGTCGGTGTACGCCGCCGCCAGCACCCGCAGCGGGAAGAAGACCGGGCCGCGCAGGGTCCGCGCGACGGCGATCAGCATGCCGAGGACCAGGACGGCGGCACCGCAGATCAGCAACAGGCGGACGTTCAGCCACAGCCCTTCGAGGACTTTCGGGAAAGCCTCGCGCGCGTAGTGCGCGCTGAAGAACGTCTCCTTGGTGCGCGGCCAGCCCGGTGCGTTGACGACGACCAGGTAGAGCAGGACGGCCGTGAGGAGCGTGGAGAGGGCCGCGACGGCCGTGGCGCGGCGGGCACGCGCGCGCCGGTGGCGCTCGCGCGCCAGCCGCCGCTCGGAGGGCGTGTAGCCGTCGCCCGGGGCACCGTCGCCGGTGCCGCCGGTCATGTCCCCGTTGTCGTCCGCCCCCTCCCGGGCCGACTCTCCCTTGGTGACCGTCATGTGAGCACCGGGGCGTCGACGGCGTCCGAGAGCCACTGCTTCTCGATCCGGGCCAGCGTGCCGTCCTTGCGGAGGGCGTCGACGGCGCCGCTCACGCACGGGGTCAGCGTACTGCCCTTGTCCAGCACGAGCCCGAACTGCTCGGGCGTGCCGCCCTGGTTCTCGAACTGGCCGACGATCCTGGCGTTCGTCACCTCGGCGGCCGTGATGTAGAACGCGGTCGGCAGGTCGGTGACGATGGCGTCGACCTGGCCGTTCTTCAGCGCGGACTTGGCCTGGTCGTTCTTCGCGTAGACGGCCGCGTCCTGCGCCGGCTTCACGACGTCGGTGATGTAGTCGAGGCTCGTGGTGCCGACCTGGGCTCCCAGCTTCAGCTTCTTGAGATCCGCGATGCTCTTCGCCTGGGCCGCCTTGCCGCCCTTCAGGGCGACGACCGCCTGGCGCACGTCGTAGTAACCGGAGGAGAAGTCCACGGCCTTCTTGCGCTCGGCGCTGATCGACACCTGGTTGATGTCGAAGTCGAACGTCTTCACCCCGGGCGCGAACGCCTTGTTGAAGGGCACGCTCTGCCAGACGACCGCGCTCTTGCCGTACCCCAGTCGCTTGGCCACGGCGTAGGCGACGGCCGACTCGAAACCCTTGCCGTTGGCGGGCTTGTCGTCCTTGAACCAGGGCTCGTACGCCGGTTCGTCCGTCGCGATCGTCAGTTTCCCGGCCGTCTTGGTGGCGAGCCGGCCCTTGGCGCAGCTCTTCGCGGCCGACCCGGAGGGGGCGGCCGACGCCTTCTCCTCGGGCTGCGGAGCGCAGCCGACGGCGGTGGCGAGCAGGGCTACGGTGATGGCGGCGACCGCGCGGCGCAGGGCGCGAGGAGCAGGATGCATGGCGGGAGACTGGCAGCGAACGCGGCGTCTGTCCAGGTCACAGCGATGGTTGTCCGCATGCTGGGAACGGGTGTTGCGGTCGTATGAACGCGGCTGCCCGCAGCCCACGCGCGCGTGGGGTGCGAGCCTGGGCCGCCGGCCGAGGGCGGGGTTGGAGACCGGCGGCCCCTACCGCTCAGGAGCCGTCATCCTGCGCGGGGCTCCTACCAGTTGACTCCGGTCCACCGCTGTCCGGGAGTGCGCACGGGGGCCCGGTGCGTGCGAAAGGTTCACACGGGGCGCGCAGAGGGGTGGTGCACGCCGGGCGCTTGCACGGCGCGCGCTCGGCGCACGCGAACTGTCGTGCCCGGCGCGCGCGTTCGGCCTGTGCGCCGGAGCGCACCCTGGGAGGCGAGCCGGTCGGTGCCCCGCTCACCACCCGCGCGCGTGCCACTCCGGCAGATGCGGTCGTTCCGCGCCCAGCGTGGTGTCGTTGCCGTGCCCCGGGTACACCCACGTCTCGTCGGGCAGCACGTCGAAGAGCTTGGTCTCCACGTCGTGGATCAGGCTGGCGAACGCCTTCGGGTCCTTGCGCGTGTTGCCGACACCGCCGGGGAAGAGGCAGTCACCGGTGAAGACGTGCGGGTGGCCGTGCGGGTCGTCGTAGACCAGCGCGATCGACCCGGGCGTGTGCCCGACCAGATGCCGTGCGATCAGCTCCACGCGGCCCACCCTGATGACGTCGCCGTCGTCGACGAGGACGTCGGTGGGCACCGGGATGCCCGGGGCGTCGTCGCGGCCGGCGTACGTACGCGCGCCCGTGGCCGAGACGACCTCGGCGAGCGCCTGCCAGTGGTCGCCGTGCTGGTGCGTGGTGACGACGGACGCGATGCCGTCGTCACCGATCATGCCGAGGAGCGTCTCCGCCTCGTTGGCGGCGTCGATCAGGAGCTGCTCGTCGGTGGCCCGGCAGCGCAGCAGATAGGCGTTGTTGTCCATCGGGCCGACCGCGATCTTGGTGATCATCAGGTCTTTCAGCTCGTGCACGTCCGCCGGTCCGCCGACCCTGACCTCTCCTGAGTACGTCATGAGGGTCAGCCTATAGCGCGGCCATCGCGCGGGACGGCCGCGCGGGTCCCAGCCCGCGCACCGTCCTCCTACAGCGGAGGCAGGACCGGCAGCGCCCCGCCTTCCACCTTCAGCGCCGCCCCGTCGCGGCGCCCGGCGAGCCAGCCCACCAGGTCCGCCGGCCGGCCGGTGACCGTGATCTCGGGCTCGTCCGCCGTACGCCCGGTCGTCCACGCGTGCGTGCCGTCCGTGACGCGGGTCGCCGGGATGCCGGTGCTTCCGGAGAACCGCTCGGCAAGGAAGCCGGTCTCCCGCTCCAGGAACTCCGCCGGAAGGTCCTCCAGCTCGTACCCGATCCCGAGGTCGACGTGGTGCAGCTCCACCTCCGCCCACCGGCGGAACGGCACCCGGGACGCGGAGTCGGTCACTGAGTTGCGCAGCTCCACCGTGCGCGACCAGTCCGCCGGCGCCTCTCCGGCCGCCTCGAAGCGGGCCGCGCTCTCCCGCAGGTCGGCGACCTGGACCTCCACGGGCCGCGGGGCGTCCCGCTCGATGTCGGCGTCCCGCGCCTCGGCGCTCGCGTACATGGGACGGCCCTGGAGGACGTTCACGAGCGCGTCGGCGTTCCGGGCGAGGTGGGCGAGAACGTGTCCGCGGCTCCAGCCGGGAAGCCGTGACGGCTCGGCGAGCGATGCGTTGTCCAGGGTGGTGACCGCGGTGAGCAGCCGATCCGTCGCGTCCCGTACACAGGCCAGGTCATGAGCGTGATCCATCATGACGCCGACCCTAGTCCGGCCACTCGTTCGGGTGAAGGTGGCGAACCCCGCCCGCAAATCGAATGCACGTGCTATATGGTCGGGGGCGGCGTCGGGCATGCTGGATGGCTGGGGGTTGTTATGCAACCGGGCAATCCGACCGGCGTTGTCAGTGGCTCCCCCTAGTCTGAAGAAGCACGGGGGCCCCGCCCCTGTCACTTCTCTCAAGAAAGGTGCGGACCGGCGTGGCCGACCGTCTCATCGTCCGTGGCGCGCGCGAGCACAACCTGAAGAATGTCTCGCTCGACCTGCCTCGTGACTCGCTCATCGTCTTCACGGGCCTGTCCGGGTCGGGCAAGTCCTCCCTGGCCTTCGACACCATCTTCGCGGAGGGCCAGCGCCGCTACGTGGAGTCGCTCTCCTCGTACGCACGGCAGTTCCTCGGCCAGATGGACAAGCCCGACGTCGACTTCATCGAGGGCCTCTCCCCGGCCGTCTCCATCGACCAGAAGTCGACCTCGCGCAACCCGCGCTCGACGGTCGGCACGATCACCGAGGTCTACGACTACCTGCGTCTGCTCTTCGCGCGCATCGGCAAGCCGCACTGTCCCGAGTGCGGCCGCCCGATCTCGCGCCAGTCGCCGCAGGCCATCGTGGACAAGGTCCTGGAGCTGCCGGAGGGGAGCCGCTTCCAGGTGCTGTCCCCGCTGGTGCGCGAGCGCAAGGGCGAGTTCGTCGACCTCTTCGCCGACCTCCAGACCAAGGGGTACTCCCGCGCGCGTGTGGACGGCCAGACCGTCCAGCTGTCCGAGCCGCCGGTGCTGAAGAAGCAGGAGAAGCACACCATCGAGGTGGTCGTGGACCGCCTCACGGTGAAGGACTCCGCCAAGCGCCGCCTCACCGACTCCGTGGAGACCGCCCTCGGCCTGTCCGGCGGCATGGTCGTGCTCGACTTCGTGGATCTCCCCGAGGACGACCCCGAGCGCGAGCGCATGTACTCGGAGCACCTGTACTGCCCGTACGACGACCTGTCCTTCGAGGAGCTGGAGCCCCGCTCCTTCTCCTTCAACTCGCCCTTCGGTGCCTGCCCGGAGTGCACCGGCATCGGCACGCGCATGGAGGTCGACCCGGAGCTGATCGTCCCGGACGAGGACAAGTCCCTGGACGAGGGTGCCATCCACCCGTGGTCGCACGGACACACCAAGGACTACTTCAGCCGCCTGATCGGCGCCCTCGCCGACGCGCTCGGCTTCCGCACGGACATCCCCTTCGCGGGCCTGCCCCAGCGTGCCCAGAAGGCCCTGCTCTACGGGCACAAGACCCAGATCGAGGTGCGCTACCGCAACAGGTACGGCCGTGAGCGGGTCTACACCACCCCCTTCGAGGGCGCGGTGCCGTTCGTCAAGCGCCGCCACAGCGAGGCCGAGAGCGACGCCAGCCGTGAGCGCTTCGAGGGCTACATGCGTGAGGTGCCCTGCCCCTCCTGCCAGGGCACGCGTCTGAAGCCGATCGTCCTCGCGGTCACGATCATGGGGAAGTCGATCGCGGAGGTCTCCGCGATGTCGATCAGCGACTGCGCGGACTTCCTGGGCGAGCTGAAGCTGAGCGCCCGCGACAAGAAGATCGCCGAGCGGGTCCTGAAGGAGGTCAACGAGCGGCTCCGCTTCCTGGTCGACGTCGGCCTGGACTACCTGTCGCTCAACCGCGCGGCCGGCACCCTCTCCGGCGGCGAGGCCCAGCGGATCCGCCTCGCGACCCAGATCGGCTCCGGCCTCGTCGGCGTGCTGTACGTCCTGGACGAGCCGTCCATCGGTCTGCACCAGCGGGACAACCACCGGCTGATCGAGACCCTGGTCCGCCTGCGTGACATGGGCAACACGCTCATCGTGGTGGAGCACGACGAGGACACCATCAAGGTCGCCGACTGGGTCGTGGACATCGGCCCGGGCGCCGGTGAGCACGGCGGCAAGGTCGTGCACAGCGGCTCCCTGAAGGAGCTGCTCGCCAACACCGAGTCGCAGACCGGCGCCTACCTCTCGGGCCGCAAGTCGATCCCGCTCCCGGACGTGCGCCGCCCCCGCGACCCCTCCCGGCAGCTCACCGTGCACGGCGCCCGTGAGAACAACCTCCAGGACATCGACGTGTCCTTCCCGCTGGGTGTCTTCACGGCCGTCACCGGTGTCTCCGGGTCCGGGAAGTCGACCCTGGTCAACGACATCCTCTACACGCACCTGGCCCGCGAGCTGAACGGCGCGCGGACCGTCCCCGGACGGCACACGCGCGTGGACGGCGACGACCTGGTCGACAAGGTCGTGCACGTCGACCAGTCGCCGATCGGCCGCACCCCGCGGTCGAACCCGGCGACGTACACCGGTGTCTTCGACCACATCCGCAAGCTGTTCGCCGAGACGACCGAGGCGAAGGTGCGGGGCTACCAGCCCGGTCGCTTCTCCTTCAACGTCAAGGGCGGCCGCTGCGAGAACTGCGCGGGCGACGGCACCATCAAGATCGAGATGAACTTCCTCCCGGACGTCTACGTCCCGTGCGAGGTCTGCCACGGCGCCCGGTACAACAGGGAGACCCTGGAGGTCCACTACAAGGGCAAGTCCATCGCCGAGGTCCTGAACATGCCGATCGAGGAGGCCATGCACTTCTTCGAGGCGGTCCCGGCGATCTCCCGTCACCTCAGGACGCTGAACGACGTCGGTCTCGGTTACGTCCGCCTCGGCCAGTCCGCCACCACCCTCTCCGGTGGTGAGGCGCAGCGCGTCAAGCTCGCCAGCGAACTGCAGAAGCGGTCCACCGGCCGCACGGTCTACGTCCTGGACGAGCCGACCACGGGTCTGCACTTCGAGGACATCAGCAAGCTGCTGACGGTGCTCGGCGGACTGGTCGACAAGGGCAACACGGTCATCGTCATCGAGCACAACCTCGACGTCATCAAGACCGCCGACTGGATCGTGGACATGGGCCCGGAGGGAGGCGCCGGCGGTGGCCTGGTGGTCGCCGAGGGCACGCCGGAGGAGGTCGCCGCGGTTCCGGCGAGCCACACGGGCAAGTTCCTGCGCGAGGTCCTGGGCGCCGACCGCATCAGCGACGCCGAGCCGGTGAAGGCACAGCGGGGCAGCACGGCACGGAAGACGGCCGCGGCCAAGTCGTCGACGCGGAAGACGGTGACGGCCAAGGCCAACAACACCGCGACCAAGAAGGCGGCCACGGCCACGAAGAAGGCCACGCCAGCGAAGAAGACGACGCGGGCCCGCAAGGCCTGAGTCGTTCTGACACGCCATCAAAAAAGCGGCGCCCCACGGGAACTCCCCGCGGGGCGCCGTTCGTTCCACCAACAGCCGGCCCGGTCCAGCGGTCCCACAGGTCCCCGCACACCGCAGGCCCGGCCGTACCTTGTCAACAGCACAGGGAAAGCGGACCGCTCACAGCGCGGCCGAACCGCCCAGCTCCGCCGCGTACGGCGGCTCGGCCCCCGCCCGCGAGCAGGTGATCGCCGCCGCCCGTGCCGCGAAGCGCAGCAGCCGTGTCCAGCCCTCCGCCCCGAGGGCGGCGAGCGCTTCCGCGGACAGCGCGTCCCGGGCGTCCAGCCCGTGCAGCAAGGCCGCGTTCACCGTGTCACCGGCGCCGATGGTGTCCACGACCTCGACCTTCTCACCCGGCACCGAATACTCCCCGCCGTCCCGGGTGAACACGGTCAGCCCGTCGCCGCCCCGCGTGACGACCACGGCGGCCGGTCCCGCGGCCAGCCACTCGCTCGGGGTGCCGCCGAGCCAGGCCGCGTCCTCCGCGGACAGCTTCAGCAGCGTCACCGAGGGCAGCCAGCTCTTGAAACGTGCCCGGTAGGCGTCGGCGTCCGGGATCAGTCCCGCCCGGATGTTGGGATCGAGAGCGGTGAACAGCCCCTGTCCGGCAGCGGCCCGCATCAGCTCCTCGTAGGCGCTCGCCCCCGGTTCCAGGACGAGCGAGCAGGTGCCGAAGGACACCGCGCGCGTACCGGCGGGGAGCACGTCGGGGGCGGTGAACAGGCGGTCGGCGGTGCCGTCGACATAGAAGGAGTACGCGGCCGAACCGGCGGCGTCGAGCGTGGCCACGGCGAGCGTCGTCGGCTCCGGTCCCCGCTGCACACCGGACACATCGACGCCGGCCCGCCGCAGCCCGTCGAGCAGGGCCTCGCCGAAGGCGTCGTCCGACGTCCGGGAGCAGAAGGCGGTGCGGGAGCCGAGCCGGCCCAGCGCCACGGCGGTGTTGTACGGGCCGCCGCCGAGCGCCGGCTTGAGGTCCGCGAGGGCACCCGGGCCCTGCGGTACCAGGTCGATCAGTGCCTCACCGGCGACGACGATCACGAGGCGGTTCCCTTCTCGACGAGCGTGGGTGATGCGGTGGCCCCGGCATCTCCCGTGCCGCTGCCCGGCTCCTCCGGGCAGCCGCAGGACGTGCGGTGGACGAACGTGCACGGCAGCCGGACCGTCCGCGCCGGCCGGTCCGGCTCGGCCAGACGGTCCAGCAGCACCCGGACGGCTTGGGCGCCCAGTTCCCGGCTGGGCTGTGCGATGGCGGTCAGCCGGGGCGAGAACAGGTCGGCCCAGGCGAAGTCGTCGAAGCAGCACAGGGCGAGGTCGTCGGGCACCGACCGGCCGTGCCGGCGCAGCGCGCGCAGCGCGCCGATGGTCATCGCGTTGTTGGCGGTGACGAGCGCGGTGGGCGGATCGGACAGGGCGAGCAGGTCGGCCGTGGCCCGCTCGGCCCCGGCGGACTCGGAGTTGCCGGACACGAGGAGACGCCCGTCGTACGCCAGACCGGCCGCGGCGAGGCCCTCCCGGTAGCCGCGGACGCGCTCACTGGTGGTGCTGAGCCCGGGCAGGCCGGCGACCAGAGCGATCCGGCGGTGCCCCAGCCCGGCGAGGTGGGCCACGAGCAGAGCCGTCGGCGCGGCACTCTCGGCACACACCTGGTCGAAACGCGGGGTGCTCGGCGAAGAGGCGCCACCGTCCGCACCGTCGCCCGGCCCGACGTCCTCCGTCGCGCGGGCGTCGATCAGCCGGTCCAGGAACACCGTCGGTACCGCGTGACGGCGCAGATAGCCGACGAGGTCGCTCGGGTCGGCGGACGGGGCGACGATCATGCCGTCCACCCGGCGCTCATGGAGAAGCTGCACGACCTTGCACTCATGCCGGGGGTCGTCGTGCGGATCCGCGATGAGCAGGCTGTAGCCCGCCTCCAGGGCAGCGGCCTCGACGCCTTGCAGGATCTCCGTGAAATACGGGTTGCTGATGGCCGACACCGCGAGGCCGATGGAACGGGTGCGCGAGGTCACCAGGGAACGGGCCAGGGTGTTCGGGGTGTAGCCGAGGGCGTCCACGGCGTCGAGAACCGCCTGGCGGGTGTGGGGCAGCACCGGACGCGTGCCGTTGAGCACGTGAGAGACGGTCGCCACGGAGACCCCGGCACTCCGGGCGACATCCGCCATGGTGGCCATCGCGCTCCCTTCTCCGAACCCGCCGTCCGGTACGTGCCGGCTCCGGTCCTCTCGGCTTCCGGCCGGACGCTATCCCATGACTCGGCCCGGCGTAAACGCTTGCGTAAGCGTTTACGTGCCTGAGTGCGGCCTCACTCTCACGCCACGCCCCCCGACTCCCTCGTTGCCGACCGGGCGGACACCCGGCCCCGCCCACCCGGCTCGGCGAGGCCCCCGCTCCGAGACCGCCCCCTCTGCCCGGGTATGGTCGCCCTGCACACCCCTTGACCAGTGGAGCACCACATGCCCGCCGCCTCCTCCGCGAGCCGTCGTACTGTCCTTCGAGGGGCCGCCGCCGCCCCCGTCGCCGGGCTGGGCCTGGCCGCGTGCTCGGCCCCGGACGGCAGTGGTTCCGCCGCGGCCGCCCCCACCGCGCCGGTCGACCTCGGCGCCGAGAACGAGGTCGCGAAGGGTGAGGCCAAGCTGTACCGGGATCACAACGTGGTCGTCAGCCGGGCCGAGGACGGCACCCTGAAGGCGTACAGCACGATCTGCACGCACGCCGGGTGCCCCATCAACAAGCTGCAGGGGACGACCCTGATCTGCCCCTGCCACGGCAGCCGGTTCGACGCCGTGACGGGCAAGGTGGTCCAGGCGCCGGCCACCGAGCCCCTGCCCGCGCTGTCGGTGAAGACCGCGAAGGGCAGGATCGTCGCCGGTCCCGCGGACTGAGCGGGGCGCCGCGGGGCCGGGGGAGCGGCGGGCGCAGGCCCGGCTCAGCGTGCGGACCGTCGGGTTCCGCTCACTCCCAGTCCCAGGCGATGCCCAGGATGCCCGGCCGGATCCGGGGCTCGACCAGGTGGACGCAGTGGTGCGGACCGGCCACGGACAGCTCCTGCCGGCCGCTGCGCGGGGCCGCGGCCGAATGCTGGGTGAAGCGGTGGCAGCGCACCGGCAGCGCGGCCGTGTCGAAGCGCACCTGGAGCGCGTACTGGCCGCCGGGGAAGCCGAACCGCTGGAGGTACTCGCGGGACGTCCCGGCCGTGCCGTCCTCGACGCCGTACCGGAAGAGGAAGGTGTCGCCGGTGCGGAGCCGGGTGCCGAAGAGCAGCTCGGCGACGAGGACGCCGGTGTCCTGGTCCCAGCGGAGGCGACCGGTGCGGCAGTTCTCCAGGGCGTGCACGGTGACACGGCGCGGGTCGCAGCCTGGGTCGCCGTGATGGACGGCGACGAAGCGGTCGACGCCGTCGCGGTGGGCCCGCACGATGTGGTGGGCCTCGCGGCTCACCAGCTCGCGCCGGGCGCCGATCCGGACGCGCTCGTGGTGCCCCACGGTGTGCAGTCCGCCGTCGAGGGACCAGCCGAGGTCGCCGGTGAGCCGGTCCACGACGCCGGAGGCCTCCACCAGGGAACGGTAGGAGCGGCCCGCCGGACGGTCGGCCGTCACCCGCTCGTCGGACTCCGCGAGCAGCCGGATCAGCGACTCGTCCGGTAGCCGGAGGATCTCCTCCAGGGCCCGTACGGCGCGCAGCGACTCCGGGCGCTGCGGGCGGCGAGCACCCTGCTGCCAGTAACTCAGGCTGGTGACGCCCACCTTGACCCCGTGACGTGACAGATGGTGCTGCACGCGCTGGAGCGGCAGTCCGCGTGCGGCGATCGCGGCGCGCAGCGCCACGTGGAAGGGGCCGCCGCGCAGGGCCGTGTCCAGTTCCGCGGTGGGGACGTCCGCGTGCTCTGTGGCATGCCGCATGCCGAGGGGCCTTTCTGCGAGGTGTCGCTACGGCTGGTCAGACCGCCTGTGCGGGTGTGCGGGGCCACCCCCGTGGGCACCGCGGGCGCCTCTGGCTGGGCACGCCGCGCCGGCCCGTACGCATGTGTGTACGGCCCCGAGTTCCCCCGCATTGAAGCGTGTTGACCAGAACCCGACAACACCTAGGACCCGGCCGTTCCGGGCGACTGGCCGGACCGTGCCGGTCTGCGGCCGGCGGGGGTTGCCGAGGTCCCCTCGGGGCGGGCACGCCTCATCCACGCCCCGCCGGGGTGCCGACGCCGGGTGGGGCCAGACCGGCATGGCCTCACCGGCATGGCCGGAACGCGATGGACGAACGGGCCGGGGCGCGGAGGGCATCCGGGGGGCGCGCGTACCTCCGCCCCGCTCCGCGCCGGGGACAGGCCGCGCCGACCCGTCCCGGTGTGAACGACGGGGACCTCCGTGCCGGACGACGCGTCCCCCCTCTCGCGCGGACGGTGCCCCGTCTCGCACGGCCCCGCGCGAGCGCGCGCCCTCCTCCATGGGACCCGGCGAGCCCCGACCGAGGCGTCCGGCCGGCCGCAGGCCGGAAGGGGTGGCGGGCGCCCGGCGAGGGGACGCCGTCCGGGTGCGGGCGTTGTCCACAGGCGCGACGCGGTGTCGGTGCTCGCCAGTAGGGTGTGAGACATGGCCGACCCCTCCAGCTACCGCCCCAGGCCGGGAGACATCCCGGACTCTCCGGGGGTGTACAGGTTCCGTGACGAGCACCGCCGGGTGATCTACGTCGGAAAGGCGAAGAGCCTGCGCCAGCGCCTGGCGAACTACTTCCAGGACCTGGCGAACCTGCACCCGCGCACCCGGACGATGGTCACCACGGCAGCGTCCGTGGAGTGGACGGTGGTGTCCACGGAGGTCGAGGCACTCCAGCTGGAGTATTCCTGGATCAAGGAGTACGACCCCCGGTTCAACGTCAAGTACCGGGACGACAAGAGCTACCCGTACCTCGCGGTCACGATGAACGAGCAGTTCCCGCGGGTGCAGGTGATGCGCGGTCACAAGAAGAAGGGCGTCCGCTACTTCGGGCCCTACGCGCACGCCTGGGCCATCCGGGACACCGTCGATCTGCTGCTGCGGGTCTTCCCGGTGCGCACCTGTTCGGCCGGAGTCTTCAAGAACGCCGCCCGCACCGGCCGGCCCTGCCTGCTCGGCTACATCGGCAAGTGCTCCGCCCCCTGCGTCGGCCGGATCACCCCCGAGGACCACCGGGAGCTGGCCGAGGAGTTCTGCGACTTCATGGCCGGCCGCACCGGCACCTACCTCCGTCGTCTGGAGAAGCAGATGATGGAGGCGGCGGAGGAGATGGAGTACGAGCGGGCGGCCCGCCTGCGGGACGACATCGAGGCCCTGAAGAAGGCCATGGAGAAGAACGCGGTCGTGCTCGCGGACGCGACCGACGCCGACCTCATCGCCGTCGCCGAGGACGAACTGGAGGCGGCCGTGCAGATCTTCCATGTGCGCGGTGGCCGGGTCCGCGGTCAGCGTGGCTGGGTGACCGACAAGGTCGAGGAGGTCACCACCGGCGCCCTGGTCGAGCACGCCCTGCAGCAGCTGTACGGCGAGGAGAGCGGGGACGCGGTCCCCAAGGAGGTGCTGGTCCCGGCCCTGCCCGAGCCGGTCGAGCCGGTCCAGGAGTGGCTGACCGGACGCCGCGGGTCGAACGTGTCGCTGCGCATCCCGCAGCGCGGCGACAAGAAGGCGCTCATGGAGACCGTGCAGCGCAACGCCCAGCAGGCCCTCGCGCTGCACAAGACCAAGCGCGCCTCCGACCTGACCACGCGCTCGCGTGCGCTGGAGGAGATCGCCGAGGCCCTCGACCTGGACAGTGCCCCGCTGCGGATCGAGTGCTACGACATCTCGCACCTCCAGGGTGACGACGTGGTCGCCTCCATGGTCGTCTTCGAGGACGGCCTGCAGCGCAAGAGCGAGTACCGGCGGTTCCAGATCAAGGGCTTCGCCGGGCAGGACGACGTCCGCTCGATGCACGAGGTGATCACCCGCCGCTTCAAGCGCTACCTCGCCGAGAAGGAGCGCACGGGGGAGTGGGCCGACGGCTCCGGTACCGACGACTCCCTCGCCGACGGCTCGGCCACCGACGGCTCCCTCGCCGGAGGCCCCGCCACCGACGGCCCCCTCCCCGCCGGCGACTCCGTGCTCGACGGCACCGAGGTGATCAACGGGTCCCTCAAGGACGACGACGGCCGCCCCAAGAAGTTCGCCTACCCTCCCCAGCTCGTCGTGGTCGACGGCGGCCAGCCGCAGGTCGCGGCGGCCCGGCGCGCGCTGGACGAGCTGGGCATCGACGACATCGCCGTCTGCGGTCTCGCCAAGCGCCTGGAGGAGGTCTGGGTGCCCGGCGAGGACGACCCGGTGGTGCTGCCCCGCACCAGCGAGGGCCTCTATCTGCTCCAGCGCGTGCGTGACGAGGCCCACCGGTTCGCGATCACCTATCAGCGCACCAAGCGCGCCAAGCGCTTCCGCGCGGGCCCGCTCGATGACGTCCCCGGCCTCGGCGAAACCCGCAAACAGGCGCTCATCAAGCATTTCGGCTCGGTGAAGAAGCTGCGCTCCGCCACAATCGAGCAGATCCAGGAAGTGCCCGGGATAGGCCGGAAGACGGCCGAGACCATCGCCGTGGCCCTCGCCCAGGCGGCCCCGGCCGCGCCCGCCGTGAACACGGCGACCGGAGAGATCATTGAGGACGAGGAACCCGATACGACGGGGGGTTCCTCGGGGGAGCCCGTGACCGCGGGCGTCCCGGACGAACGACGGGGGCAGGAGACATGACCGAGCACGACGCACAGCCCACAGCACAGCGAGATCAGGCGCACAGCGGCACGGGCGACGATGTCGTCCGGCACGACACCGGCCGGCCCCTGGGCCGGCCCGAGACCGGCCGGGACACCAGCCGGCCCGGCGCCGACCGGGCCGCCGGACAGGACACCGGCCAGGACAACGGAGCACAGGTGAGTACGGGCAGCGAGACAGCCGGGGTCCCCGAGGCGGCCATCCCCGAGCTGGTGATCATCTCCGGCATGTCCGGGGCCGGCCGGTCCACGGCCGCGAAGTGTCTGGAGGACCTCGGCTGGTTCGTCGTGGACAACCTCCCGCCCGCCCTCATCCCCACCATGGTGGAGCTGGGAGCCCGCTCCCAGGGGAACGTGGCGCGGATCGCGGTCGTCGTGGACGTGCGCGGCCGGCGCTTCTTCGACAACCTGCGCGAGTCCCTCGCCGACCTGGACACCCGGGGCGTCACCCGGCGGATCGTCTTCCTGGAGTCCTCCGACGAGGCCCTGGTCCGCCGCTTCGAGTCGGTGCGCCGCCCGCACCCGCTCCAGGGCGACGGGCGCATCGTGGACGGCATCGCCGCCGAGCGGGAGCTGCTGCGCGAGCTGCGCGGCGACGCCGACCTGGTGATCGACACCTCCAGCCTCAACGTGCACGAGCTGCGCGCCAAGATGGACGCCCAGTTCGCGGGCGAGGAGGAGCCCGAGCTGCGGGCCACCGTGATGTCCTTCGGCTTCAAGTACGGCCTCCCGGTCGACGCCGACCTGGTCGCGGACATGCGGTTCCTGCCCAACCCGCACTGGGTCCCGGAGCTGCGCCCGTACACCGGCCTCAACGAGGAGGTCGCCGCCTACGTCTTCAACCAGCCCGGCGCGAAGGAGTTCCTCGACCGGTACGCCGAACTGCTGCGGCTCATCGCGGCCGGCTACCGGCGCGAGGGCAAGCGGTATGTGACCATCGCCATCGGCTGTACCGGCGGCAAGCACCGCTCGGTCGCGATGTCGGAGAAGCTCGCCGCGCGGCTCGCGGCCGAGGGCGTGGAGACGGTGGTCGTACACCGGGACATGGGACGCGAATGACGGAACGTACACCGCGGCTGAGCAGGCTGCGCCGGATGGTGCCCGACGCGCGCGCCGGCCGCCCGGCCGAGGCCCGCGGGGGCCGGCCCCGCC
>NZ_JBEXKG010000065.1:0-39484 GCF_040609555.1 Streptomyces sp. NPDC004658 | reverse complement strand
GGGCGCCGTGGCGCGCGGCGGCGGCCGGATGAGGCAGCGGCGGCGGGGCCCGTGTCCCGGGGGACGGCAGGTCCCGGTGTACGGGATGTCGGGATGACCAGCGCGGTCTCGCCGCCGCCGTCCCGCCCGGCACCGGACAAGGGTGCCGGGCAGAGGCCCGGGGGCCCACCGCCGGGGCCGGTCCGGCGTGGGGATGCCTTCACGTCTCGGCGCGGCGGAACTTACGGTTTGTGGGTCACCCAGAGCAGTTCCGCCGGCCAGCGGTGTGCCCAGTCGGGTGGGTCGGTTTCGTTGTAGCCGTTGGGTGTTCCTGGTTCGGGCCGCGGCTCGATGAGGTCGTCGATGACGAGACCCGCACCGCGCAGGACCCTGACCCAGTCGCCGTAGGTGAGCTGATAGCTGGTCGCGCCGTCGTCTTCGGCGATGGTGTTCAGCCCGAAGTAGTCCTGCTGCAGCGTCGTGGTCACGCGGGCGGCGGCTTCGTCGTAGCAGGCTTCGAACCATGGGCTGGCGACGTTGAACACCAGGCGCCCGCCTCGGTTCAAGACGCGTGCGGCCTGGGGGACGGCCAGGTGCGGGGGCGCCCAGCTGAGCCCACCGAAGTCGCAGAACACCAGGTCGAAGCTGTCGTCGGCGAAGGGGAGTTGTTCGGCGGCACCTTGCACCAGCGGGTAGCGGACCGCTCCCATCGCGCGGGCCGCTGCGGCGAGTTGGGCTTCGGACAGGTCGATCCCGATCACGGTGGCGCCCTCGGCGGCGAGCGCCCGGGACCACTGGCCGGCGCCGCAGCCGAGTTCGAGGACGCGCTTGCCGGTGACGTCGCCCAGGGCGTGCAGCTGTGCGTCGGGGATGGAGTACATGCCCCACAGCCGGGGTGTGGCGCCGATGCGCGGGTCGTGCTCGTGCTGGTAGGCACTGCTGATCTGGTTCCAGAACCGCCTGTTGGCGGGGATGCTGTCCACGCGCCGACTCCAGCACCACCTGCCGGGGACAGTCAACACGATTAGGCACTGGCCGGCCCCCGCCTCGGTCCGACCCTGGCGAGGCCGCGGGAACGGACATGAGACGGTGCACGGATCACCACTGGTAGAGGTACTGCTGCCAGGTGGCGTAGTACCCGGTCCCGTAGTACGTCCATGTGTCGGTGTCGAGCAGCAGCACATGGCCGCCCCAGTACGCCGATTCGTTCAGCTGGAAGACGGACCACCACCCGGTGTTCTGCGTCGGGGTGCGGCTCGTGCGCACGGCTCGGGACTGGAACCAGGCCCACATGTCCCGTGCCCGGATGGGCCGGCGGGCGGAGGTGTAGCACCGGGCGTTGATGTACGGGTTGGCCATGGCGAGTTCCGTGTATCCCGCGCGGATGAAGGCGTCCGAGAGGAAATGCGCGCAGTTGTTGGCGAACGTGTCGCCGCCCTGGCAGCTGGCCGTCCAGTAGCTCCCCACGGAAGACAGGGGCGGGAGGACCATGGGCAGCGTCACCTGGGCCGTGTCCGCGCCGGCGTAACGGGGGGCGCCCGCCGGCTCCTCGGTCGGCGGGGCGGCGATGTGCTCCATCTGTTCGGCGGTCACCGCTCCGCTCGCGGGGGCCGGATCCTCCGCCCGCCGCGGGGAAGCGGGCGGCGCGATGTTCTCCATGGCGACCGGGAACGGGTCCGGGGGCTCACCGGCGCGCATCCGGCTCAGGCGGAACGCCGTGGCTCCTGCCCTCACCCACACCCTCACCCGGTCCTCGCCGAGCTGTTCACGTTCCATGATGTCGGACTTGGCGAACGAGTAGACGCATTCGTCGGACACCGCCACCATGATGTTCCCCGGGATGTTGCCGTCCTCCCGGCTGTAGCCCTCGAAGGGGACGGTCGAATTACGCCGCGCGGCGCGCTCCATCAGCGAACTGAGATCGCTTTGTTGAGCCTTCATAATGTTCTCGGCCATGTTGATTTCCTTCTCAACAATGCGCTTTCTTCATGACGTCGCGGTTTTCTGCTCCCCGCCTTTCAGCCTGCACCTGTACGCCAATTTGCGCCACCCATGAAGTTGTGCTTCAGCGAGGCGGCATGCCGCTCGGCGACGTACGATGAAAAGGGCTGTGATTCGAGGTCCGTTACCGGAAGAAACTCCCACGAAAACCGACGAGGACTTCGTGTCCGAGGGCTCTCCACGCACCTCACCGAGGACGCGAAAGGGGCATGTCGTGACCGCGCTTGTCGACTACCGGAGCGACCGGATCGTCCAACTGATGCAGGAGCCCGTCGAGCGACGCGACGCGCCCTGGTTGCAAGAGTCGTTGCAACAAGCCGTTCTGCTGGAACTCGCCACGCTCCCGCCCTACTTGTGCGGACTGTGGTCGATCGAGGACCCGGTCCAGGACGAGGGCGTCTACCACGCCGTTCGAGAGATCGTCTTCGACGAGATGTCGCATCTGGGCCTCGCCGGTAATCTGCTCACCACCGTGGGCGGCGTCCCCCGCCTCGCGGACGAGAGGACGGCCCCCTCGTACCCGGGAGCCCTGCCCGGCGGCGTCCGTCCGGGCCTGACCGTCTTCCTGAGCGGCCTGACCGAGGATTCCCTGGACATGTACGCGTCCATCGAGCAACCCGACCACCCGATCGCGGAAGCCACGGCGCATACGTCGATCGGGGCCTTCTACAGCGCCGTCCTGGCGGCCTTCCGGGACCATCCGGAGCTGATCACCGGGGCTCACCAACTGACCAGGAACATGGGGCACCACGGCCAGGGCAACAGCGTCGTGCCTCTCAGGTCGCTCGCTGACGTCGAGGCGGCGATCGGCGTGATCAAGGAACAGGGCGAGGGCACCTCGGCGTCGCCGGAGAACCCCCATCCCGGGGAGGCCGGGGAGCTGGCCCACTTCTACGTCTTCCGGGAGATCCGTCACGGCCACAAGCTCGTCAAGACCGCCGAGAACCCGGACCGGTGGGAGTTCGTCGGCGACGAGATCCCCATGCCTCGCTGCCGGCGCATGGGCACCGTGCCGGCCGGTGGCTGGGGAACAACGGGCGCGTCGGCGCCCGACCCGGACACAAGGCGGCTCCTGGACGAGTTCAACCGCTCCTACAGCGAGATGCTGCGGCTCCTGGAAGCGGCTTGGCAGACGGATCTGCCGGCGAAGGCCAAGGAGCTGCTGAACAAGGCCGTGAACCAGATGTTCGACCTTCAGCAGCGGGCTCCCACGCTGATGGAGCGTCCGCTGCCCGGCGGCAGCGGCGAAACCTACGGGCCGGAGTTCCGCTACGTCCCTGTTCAGCTTCCTGACTGAAGCCTGGCGCGGGCCCGCTGACGGCGATCTGACGGCCGAGGGCGCAGAACACGACTGGTGCGATCTCGAAGGGACCCATGTCCGCGGCGTGCCCAGTTGAACCGCACATCACACCGACCGTGGCGCCCAGGATCTTCGGCCGGATCGCGGAGACGCGGTCGGCGGCCCACCCGGCGCCCAGAGCAAACCGGGCAGACCTCACCCTCACGGCCACGCCTCCCCGCGCCCGCGCAGTCCGACGCCACCCTCTTCCCGTGTGCGTACCCCGCCCCGGCCACCAAGAAGGCGCGCCCCGGAGCACGGGCGGCGGGCCTGTCCCGGCACGACGGGTCCGCCGACCTGGCCGACCCGGTGTCGCCGGGGATTCCGCAAGGGCTCGACCCGGCACCGAAGCGACAGAGCGCCCGGCGGAATGTCCTGCCGACCGCGTTGGTTGTTTTCAGCCACAGCGTGTGGCGGTATCCCGGGGCTGACAAGGAGAGCAGCGGCCATGATCTTTTCCGTCGTTCTCGCCGTTCTCGCTGCCTGCAGCAACGCGCTGGGAACGGTGCTGCAGCGGCGTGCGGCGCTGACCGTGCCCGCGTCGACGTCACTGCGCCTCGGGCTGCTGGCCGACCTGCTGCGGACGCCGGTCTGGCTCGCGGGCATAGCCGGAGTGACCCTGTCGGCGGTCCTCCAGGCACTGGCGCTGGCCTCGGGTTCGCTTGCCGTCGTGCAGCCGGTCTTCATCCTGGAGCTCCCACTGGCCCTCGTGATCGGCGGGATGGTCTTCCATGTGCGTCGATCGCGCAGGTCCTGGACGTCGGTGGCGTACATCGCCGTCGGGCTCGCCGTCTTCCTGCTCTCGCTCGCGCCCTCCGGGGGACGTGAGCGGGTCCCGGTGGTCTGGTGGGTACCGACCCTCGTCGTCATCGGGGCCATCGGAACCGCACTCGTGCTTTCCGCCCTGCGCAGGCCCTTCGGCCTGACGCGTGCGGCCGCCCTGGCCGCCGGTGCCGCTCTCGGCAACGCACTGGCCGCCGCACTGATGAAGACCGCCATGGACGTCCTGGACGATCAGGGGCTCGTCGCGTTCCTCCTGTCCTGGCAGACGTACGGCTTCGCGGTGATCGGCGGCACGTCCCTCTTCCTGCTGGGCACCGCGATGCAGGCCGGACCGCTCATCGGCTCACAGCCCGCTCTGACCCTCACCGACGCCGTGACCGGTGTCGTACTGGGAGTGACGCTCTATGCCGAGCAGCCCCGTACGGGGCCGTGGATCCTGTCCGCCCTGCTCGGCTTCGGCCTGCTCACCTACGGTGTCATCCGGCTCTCCCGGACGCGTTGCCTGGCTGAGTGCCTGAACGCCGACGAGGAGGCACTGGACCGGGCGGAGAAAGCCGCGGTGTAGCGCCGCGCGGTGCCGGCCGGCCGATGCGGAGGCCGGCGATCACGCCCTCGCCACCGTGCAAGGCCCGGTCCGCGACGAAGGCCCGCTTCACACCCACAGTTCCTGGCTTCCGCACACACGCGCACCCATGTTGCGCTCCATCATCCGCAGTGCGGCCTGAGCGAGGTCCTCGTGGATGTACGCGACGGCGTCCTGCGGAACGACGACGTCGAAGTGCCGGATGTGAGCATCCAGGGCCGAGTACAGCACGCACTGCTCGGTCACCTGCCCTGCGAGCACCAGCCGGTCGACGCCCTGCTGCTGCAACAGGTAATGCAGCGGTGTCTCGAAGAAGATGGAGTGTCGGGCCTTGAGCACGAAGAGCGAGTCCGCATCGGGCTTCACAGGCTCGACGAGGTGGGCATGAGGAGTGGCCAGAGCCCGCTCGAGCAACTCGCCGTGATGTGAACGCCACTCGCCGAAGTTGTCATTGACGTAGATGACCGGCACCCCGCGACCACGTGCCCGTCCCAGGAGGTCGGTCAGGACCGGTACGACCTGTTCTGCCGAACGGATCAGCTGGTCGGCGTCCTTGTGGTCGTAGGTGTTGATCATGTCGATGACGATCAGCGCGGTCTTGCTCATACGCTCAGCGTTCCACCGATGGGCGATGAGCCAACGCCTGCGCGCCGGGCAAGATGCGGCAGATCGCCGTCCTGGGTCCGTGCCACACCGTGGCGACGGCTCCCCCCGCGGATCAGGGGGGAGCCGTCCGGAGATGTCCGGCCGCGTGCGGCGTCAGGGGATCAGGCGTGTCGGTGCGTGTGGCGGTTGCCGGCGATGAGGCGGTACACGGCGAGCAGGATCAGGGAGCCGACGATCGCGGCGATCCAGGTGGAGAGCTCGAAGAACCCGTCGACCGAGTCGACGCCGAAGATCACCTTCCCGAGCCAGCCGCCGAGCAGGCCACCGGCGATGCCGATGAGCATGGTGACGATGATGCCGCCCGGGTCCTTGCCCGGCATGATGGCCTTGGCGATGGCGCCGGCGAGCAGGCCGATGATGATCCACGCGATGATGCCCATGATGTGTCTCCGTCTCGCTCTGTAAAGACTGTGTTAGCTCCTCGTCTGTACCGTCCGCGCTCATACAAACGTGGGATCTCGGTTCGCGGCTGCCGAAGTGGAAAGACCCCGATGACCGGTCTCCGCCCGGTGTGCGCCGCCGGGGCGAACAGGCGGCAGCCGCGAACGCCCGGCATCGGCGTTTCGGCCACCCTGCCTCCCCCGCGTGCCCGTTGCGGCGCAAGGGTCCGTGCATCCTCCACACGCCGACGCGCCCTCTGTCCCGGGAATCCGACCGCGACCGAAACACATGTGTTCGATATCGCGACGTGGTCGTTGAGCCTGACGACCACGCCGGACAACCGTCAGGGGGACCGCTTTGACCTCGCCCGCCACGAACGAGCAGCAGCCCACCGCGCCACCCCCTCCGCCGCCGGCGGAGATCACGTACAGCGGGCAGTACTCCGTCAATCCGCTCGCCGAGGTCTCGTTCCGGAGGATGTGCGCGCGGATCCCGGCCGTCCTGCGCCGGATCGCGGAGCTGTCGTGGCGGACGGACCGGCGAGCCGTGCAGCTCCTGCTCGGCTGCCAGCTCCTCACGGGCGTCTCTGCCGCCGTGGTGCTGGCCGCCACGGCCCGGGCCATGGCACCGGTCCTCGGGGACGGCACCGCCGGCGAGCGGCTGCGCGGCGCCCTCCCGGCGCTGTTGGTCGTGGCACTCGCCGCCGCGCTGGGCCGCACTGCGGGCGCGGTGGCCACGTACGCGGAGCGGCGCATCACTCCACGGCTGACCACGCAGACGGACTCCGCGCTGGTCGAGGCGGTGTGCCGGGTGGAGGCCTCGGCGTACGCGGAGGACGGCTTCTCCGATCGCCACGAGGCGGCCGAGATGGGGGTGATCCGCACGCACGTCATGGTCACCGACGCTCAGCGGTTCCTGTCCGCGCTGATCCGCATGGTCACCGCCGGGGGCGTACTGTCGGTGCTGAACCCGCTGGTGCTGCCGCCCCTCCTGCTGGCGGTACTGCCCGCCGGCGTCGGCGCCGTGCTGACCGCCCGCGTCGACTACGAGATCCACTACGCCAACATCGCCGACCGCAACGTGCGGGGCATGATGCGCTGGTGGGCGACCGAGTCGAAGTACGGCGACGAGGTCCGCGCCAACTCGATGACGGACTACCTCGTCTTCTGGTACCGGGCCCTGTCCGACCGGTGCGACCGGCGCAGCCTGGCCGCCGCCCCGCGCACCCTGCGGATCGCCCTGCTCTCCGCACTGGCCGGCGGGGTCTTCCTCGTCGCGACCTGGGTCGCGCTGGCGTGGCTGGCGGTGTCCGGCCGGATCGCACTGGCGGTCGCGGCAACAGCGGTCATCGCCGTGCAGACCACGCTCGCCGCGCTGTCGCAGGTGGTCGTCAACGGCGCCGCGGTCTTCCACACCAGCTTGTACCTGGGCGACATGCAGGCCTTCCTCGATCACGCCGCCAGCCGCGCCCCCAGGCGCGGCCCCCGCAGGCACGCCGCGCCGACCGAGGAGATCCGGCTCGAGGAGGTCGTCTACCGGTACCCGGGCAAGGACAGGCCCGCCGTGGACGGTGTCTCCCTCGCGCTGCGACGCGGCCAGATCCTCGCGATCGTCGGCGCGAACGGGTCGGGAAAGTCCACGCTCACCCGACTGCTGACCGGGATCCACCTGCCGGACAAGGGCAGGGTCACCTGGAACGGCAACGACCTCGCCGAGGTGGACCCCGCCACGGTGTGGGCGAACACCGGCCTGGTGCCGCAGATCTTCGCGCAGTGGCCGCTGCGCGTCCGCGAGAACGTCACCCTCGGCCAGCCTCGCACCCACGACGACGCCCCCGTGTGGGAGGCCCTCGACGCGGTCGGTCTGCGGGAGGCCGTCGAGGACCTCCCCGCGGGCCTGGACACCCTGCTGGCCCGCGATGTCTTCGGCGGCTCGGAGCTTTCCGGCGGGCAGTGGCAGCGCGTGGCGTGTTCGCGGGCCCTGTACAGGCGGCCGGGGCTGCTGATCCTGGATGAGCCCACCTCCCAGATGGACCCGCGCGGCGAGCACCGGATCTTCGAGCAGATCAAGGCCATCGCCGCCGACCGCATCACGATCGTGGTCACGCACCGCCTGGAGAACACCAGGATCGCCGACCACATCGTCGTGATGGAGCACGGCCGGATCACCGAACAGGGACGGTACGACGACCTCGTCCACGCCGGAGGGACCTTCGCCGAACTCCTGGAACTCTCCCAGGACCGCTGATCCGCATCTCCCCCGCCCCGTCCCCGGGAGACCTTCGGGGGGAGCCGTGCCCCTGCCCCTCGTCGCTGCCGAGTGCCGGTCGCGCGCTGTCTCGCATGCGTCGGTACGGCGTTCGATGCACGCTGGTGGTGGAGAGGAACCGCGTCCCTCGCCGGGTACCGGCTGCGGCCGGCAGGCGGCAGCGGGAAGGAAGTGTCATGGAGATCGAAGGATCGAGCGCCCTCGTGACCGGCGCCAATCGTGGCATCGGCCACGCGTTCGCCCGCGCGCTGATCGCCCGGGGAGCGGCGAAGGTGTACGCCGGTGTCCGCGATCCGCGGAGCGTGAACGACGCTGACCTGACCGCGCTCCGTCTGGACGTCACCGTGCCGGAGGAGGTCGCCGCGGCGGCCGCGGCCGCCGACGACGTCACCATCGTGATCAACAACGCGGGCGTCGGAGGTTTCGACACCAAGCTGCTGACGGGCTCCTTCGACGGCGCGCGCGAGGCGATGGAGATCAACTACTTCGGCACCTGGGCGGTGTCCCGTGCCTTCGCCCCGGTCCTGGCCCGCAACGGCGGCGGCGCCCTGGTCAACATGCTGTCGACGGCCTCTTGGGCCTCCCGGCCGGACTATCCCGGGTACGCGGCCTCCAAGGCAGCCCAGTGGTCCTTGACGGGAGCGCTGCGGGAGGGCCTGCGCGAGCAGGGCACTCTGGTGATCGGCGTCCACGCCGGTTTCGTGGAGACGGATCTCAGCTCCTTCACGGACGCACCCAAGATCAGCGCGGAGGACGTCGCGGAGCAGACCATGGACGCTCTGGCGAACGACCAGGTCGAAGTCCTCGCCGACGAGCGGAGCCGGCAGGTCAAGCGCGCTCTGTCCCAACCAGTCGAACGGTGAGAACCAGTCGGACGGTGAGACGAGGCCGGCCCGGCCCGGAGGGCGGGCCGGCGCACGTCGGCTGTGGCGGGGTGTGGGGGGCTGGGCCGCTCGGCAAGGGGGTCAGAACCGGCCGGCCCCCCGGTACAGCTCCAGTTCGCCGTCCAGTTCGACGGCGAGGACGGTGGCGTGCGGGTCGAGGTCGTACTCGGCCGGCGGGTCGATCCACAGCACCCCGACCGCCTCGTGGAGTCCGCCGATCACCCGGTGGCGGAGTTCGGTGCCGGTGCCGAGGACGGTGACCCGGTTGACCTTGGTGGCCAGGCCCCGGACGCCGATCTCGGCGCGCGGGGCGTCGAACACGGTGAGGTAGAGGGTGCGCCGGTCGGGAGAGAGGGTGCTGGGACCGTAGTGGTGCCCGGCCGGAAGGCCGCGCACGGTGCCGTACACCGCCTCCGCGTGTCGGCAGATCCACTCCCCCAGCCCTTCCAGGCGCTCGACCTGCGGCTGCGGGATGGTGCCGTCCTCCATGGGGCCGACGTCGAGCAGCAGGTTGCCGCCGCCGCCGATGGTCTCGGTGAAGTAGCGGATCAGCTGGGCGAGGGACTTGTGGTTGTGGTCGTGGTGCTGGTAGCCCCACGAGTCGTTGATCGTCAGGCACAGTTCCCAGGGGCCGTCCGGGGGCACGACGGGGACGCCCTGCTCGGGGGTGGCGTAGTCGCCCTCGCTGAGCATGCGCGCGTTGAAGACGACGTCCGGGACGTACGAGCGGATGAGCGCGGCCAGTTCGGGGATGCGCCACTGCTCCTCGCTTCGGTCCCACTCGCCGTCGAACCACATCAGGTCCGGCCGGTAGCGGGAGGCCAGTTCCCGTATCTGGCCGTCCCGGTAGGCGAGGAAACGCTCCCAGGCGTCCAGGTCCTCGTCCTCGGCGGCCACTTCCGAGTAGCGGTTGTCCTCCAGCTCCGGCGGGCGGCCCGGCTTGCGGGTGCTCGCGTAGTCGGGGTGGTTCCAGTCGGAGTGCGAGTAGTACAGGCCGACCTTCAGGCCCTTGTCGCGCAGGGCGTCGGCGTAGGGGCCGACGTAGTCCCTGCCGAGGTCGAGGTCGCCGTACGCCGTGTCCCACAGGGCGACGCCGTCGTGGTGACGGCTGGTCAGGACGGCGTACCTGGCGCCGGCACGGACGAAGAGGTCCGCCCACGCCCTGGGGTCGTAGTGGGCGCCGGTGAAGCGGTCCAGCTGGGACATGTACTGGTCGTGCGGCACGATGTCGTCGTAGAAGGACCAGGACTCCTGGACCCCGTCGACGGCGTAGATGCCCCAGTGCACGAAGATCCCCAACTTGGCGTCGGTGAACCAGGGTTGCATCGCCATGGGTCAGCTCCTGCGCAGGCGGAGGGTGAGGATCTGGAAGGGGCGCAGCTCGACGGGCACGGTGTCGCCGTCGGTGGCCGCGTCGCCGAGGGGGCGCTCGAGCAGGTCGGTGACCTGGGCGGCGGCGAGGGGGAAGCCGGTGCGCAGGACGCCCTGGGCGCGGCCGCCGCGGGACTCGTAGAGGCGGACCACGACGTCGCCGGAGGAGTCGTCGGCGAGCTTGACCGCCTCCACGGTCACCGACTCGCCGTCCACCGAGACGACGGGCTGCGGCTCGCCCGCGGCCTCGGCGACCCGCAGCGGCAGGTTGAGGGCGTAGCCCTCGGCGACCGCGTCCGCGATGCTCGCGCCGGGCAGGAGGGAGTAGGTCAGGCGGTGCCGGCCCTGGTCGGCTCCGGGGTCCGGGATGCGCGGGGCGCGGACCAGGGACAGGCGGACGGTGGTGGTCGTACCGCCGTCCTCGCGGACCGTGCGGGAGACGTCGTGGCCGTACGTCGAGTCGTTGATGACGGCGACGCCGTAGCCGGGCTCCGCGATGTGCAGCCAGCGGTGGCCGGAGACCTCGAATCGGGCCGCCTCCCAGCTGGTGTTGGTGTGGGTGGGCCGTTGGACGTGGCCGAACTGGATCTCGGCGGAGGAGTGCGGGGCGCGGATGTCCACCGGGAAGCCGGCCTTGAGGAACTTCTCGGCCTCGTGCCAGTCGATGTCCGTCTCGAAGTCGATCCGGGGGCTGCCGGCCCGGAGCGTGATCGTCTGGGTGATCTTCGAGCCGTTGCCGAACGAGCGGCTGACGCGGATCGCGCCGAGGAGCGGGTCCTGCTCGACGACCTCGACCTCCGAGGCGTCCAGCAGGTCGGTGTAGCGGTTCTTGTAGTGCTTGTCGACGTCCCAGGCGTCCCAGTAGTTGGGGAGGTCGGTGTGCAGGCGCAGGAGGTTGCCCTTGTCGGCGAGGACCTCACGGTTCGCCCGCAGGTCGTACACGGAGGACAGGGTGCCGTCGTCGGCGATCCGTACGCGCACCAGGCCGTTGTCGATGACCCGTCCGTCGACCGTCACCGGCCGCGGTGCCTTGGCGCCGCCCGTCAGCGGCGCGCTGCCGCTCGCCGGGACCTCGACGTACGCCGGCGCACCCGCGCCGTCGCGGACGACCTCGGCGCGGGGGTAGGGGCTGGTGTTGAAGACCCGGGCGGTGCCGGTGCCCAGCGCGGTGATCGCCTCGGTGGTCAGCGCCTCCAGTTCCTCGGCGACACGCGCGTATTCGGCCTCGGCCTCGCGGTGCACCCAGGCGATCGAGGAGCCCGGCAGGATGTCGTGGAACTGGTGGAGCAGGACGGTCTTCCAGAGCCGGTCGAGCCGGTCGTGCGGATAGCGGTAGCCGGGCGCGTGCAGGGCGGCCGTCGTGGCCCACAACTCCGCCTCGCGCAGCTTGTGTTCGCTGCGCCGGTTGCCCTGCTTGGTGCGGGCCTGGGAGGTGTAGGTGGCGCGGTGCAGCTCCAGGTAGAGCTCGCCGACCCAGACCGGCGCGTCCTCGTACTCGGCGCGGGCTTTGGCGAAGAACGCGTCCGGGTGCTCGATCTCGACCCTCGGGGAGCCCTCCAGGTCCCTCAGGCGCCGGGCGCGCTCCATGATCTCGCGGGTGGGGCCGCCCCCGCCGTCGCCCCAGCCGAAGGGGGCCAGCGAGCGGGTCGCGGCGCCCTTCTCGGCGTAGTTGCGGACCGCGCGGGACATCTCCTCGCCGCTGAAGCAGGCGTTGTAGGTGTCGACCGGCGGGAAGTGGGTGAAGATGCGGGTGCCGTCGATGCCCTCCCACCAGAAGGTGTGGTGGGGGAACTTGTTGGTCTGGTTCCAGGAGATCTTCTGGGTGAGGAACCATTCGTTGCCGGCCAGTTTGGCGAGCTGCGGGTAGGCCGCGTTGTAGCCGAAGGAGTCGGGCAGCCAGACGCCCTTGGTCTCGATGCCGAAGTGCTCGATGAAGAACCGTTTGCCGTGCACGAACTGGCGGGCGACGGCCTCGCCGCCGGGCAGGTTGCCGTCGGCCTCCACCCACATGCCGCCGACCGGCGCCCACTGGCCCTTCTTGACCGACTCCTGGATTCGGGCCCACACGCGCGGGTGGTTGTCGCGCACCCACTCGTACTGCTGGGCCTGCGAGCAGGCGAAGACGAACTCCTCGTACTCGTCCGCCAGCGCCGTCACGTTGGAGAAGGTCCGGGAGGTCTTGCGCTTGGTCTCGCGGATCGGCCACAGCCAGGCCGAGTCGATGTGCGCGTGCCCCACGCCGGAGATGCGGAGGGCGCTGGCGTGGGCCGGCTTCGACAGCACCGGCTTCAGGGCCTCGCGGACGGCGGGCGCCGAGCCGGAGACGTCGTCCAGGTCGAGCAGGTCCATCGCGTGGTCGAGGGCGTGCGTGATCTCGTGCCGGCGCGGGTCGTGCTCGCCCAGCTCCAGCATCAGCTCGCGGAGCACCTGAAGGTCCAGGTCGAGGTGCCAGACGTCTTCGTCGAGGACGGCGATGTCGGCGCGCCTGAAGGTGTAGAGCGGCTTGTCGCCGGCCGTGAGGATGTCGCCGAGCGGGGTGGGGGCCGCGAAGTCGCCCGCGAGGATGTCGGGGTTGGAGGCGGCCTCGAGCAGGTAGTCGACGGCCTCGCCGCCGGCCGCCGGGTGGGCGATCGGCACGTACTGGTTGAGCGGGTTGACCGCCTTCAGCGGCGTTCCGTCGGTGAGGTGGACCAGGGCCTCGGCCTGGTTGCCGGGCCAGTCGCCCACGAAGCCGAGGTCGATGACGGCCTCGACGCGGCGACCCGCGAACTCGGCGGGCACCCGGCCGTGCAGCCGGAACCAGGTGGTGCCCCAGGGCGGGCCCCACGGGGTGTCCATGGCGAACGGCTCGTACGGGGCGGCCGCGGCTTCCTCGAAGGGCACCGGCTCTCCGGGGGCCTGCCAGGCCGCCACCTCGAAGGGGACGGTGGCCGCGTGGATCGCGGGCTTGATGCGCTGGTGGTGGAGGCGCTCTACGCGCTCCTCGATCCGGCGGCGTTCGTCGTGCATGGAGGTCTCCAGAAGAGGGCTGGAAGCGCTTGCTGAGCGGCTGGCTAGGTGAGGTAGGCCAGGCCGGGATGGACCGCGGTGTAGCCCTCGACCAGGCGGCGGGCGACGTTGACCGAGTCGACCAGTGGGTGCAGCGCGAACGCCTTCACGGCCGTCGCGCGGGAGCCGGACTCGGCGGCCGCGAGCACCTCGCGCTCGACGGCCTTCACCACGCAGACCAGCCCGGTGGCGTGGTCGGGCAGCGGGTCGACGGTGACCGGGTGGGCGCCGTTCGCGTCGACGAAGCAGGGCACCTCGATGACGGCGTCCCCGTCGAGCACCGACAGGGTGCCGCGGTTGCGGACGTTGAGGATCAGGGTGGTGCGCTCGTCTCGGGCGATGGCGCGCATCAGGGCGAGGGCGACCTTCTCGTAGCCGCCGGAGAGGTCGTCGGCGTCGCGTTCGCCGGCGCCCGCGGTCTCCCGGTTCTCGGCCATGTAGGTCGCCTCGCGCTCGGCGCGGGTGCGGTTCCAGACGTCCAGGGCCTGCACGCCGGGGTCCCTGACCTGCTGGTAGAAGTGCGCCTGCTGGTCGCGCAGGAAGGCGCCTCGGGTCTTCTCGGCCTGCTGGTAGGCCCGGACGGCCTCGCGGTTGAAGTAGTAGTAGTGCAGGTATTCGTTGGGGATCGCGCCGAGGGACCGCAGCCAGTCGGCGCCGAAGAGCTTGCCCTCCTCGAAGGAGCCGAGCAGGCCGGGGTCGGCGAGCAGGCGCGGGAGTTCGTCCCGGCCCGCGACGCGCAGGCCGCGCACCCAGCCGAGGTGGTTGAGGCCGACGTAGTCGATCCAGGCCTCCCGCGGGTCGGCACCGAGGACCCGGGCGATGCGGCGGCCGAGTCCGACCGGGGAGTCGCAGATGCCGATGACGCGGTCGCCGAGGTGGCGGGACATGGCCTCGGTGACCAGGCCGGCGGGGTTGGTGAAGTTGATGACCCAGGCGTCGGGGGCCAGGCGGGCCACCCGCTGGGCGATGTCGACGGCGACGGGGACCGTCCGCAGACCGTAGGCGATGCCCCCCGCGCCGACCGTCTCCTGGCCGAGGACGCCCTCGTCCAGCGCGACCCGCTCGTCGTTCGCGCGGCCCTCCAGGCCGCCGACGCGGATCGCGGAGAAGACGAAGTCGGCACCGCGCAGGGCCTCGTCCAGGGACGTGCTGACGGTCACGGTCGGGGCGTCGTCCACGGTCGACGCCTGTTCCGCCAGCACACGGGCCACCGCCTGCAGCCGGCTGTCGTCGAGATCGTGCAGGACGACCTCGGTCACCCGCCCTTCGCCGCGGTCCGTCAGCAGTGCCCCGTACACGAGAGGCACCCGGAATCCCCCGCCGCCCAGGATCGTCAGTTTCACGTCCGTCCCCTTCCTGCTCCTGCCATGACCACCTCGACGCCGGCCTCCTCCAGGGAGGACCGGGTCGCCGGGTCGATGGGAGCGTTGGTCACCACCATGTCCAGGTGCTCGGGACCGCATACCTTCGCCATGCCCGTACCCGGGAACTTGGCCGCGTCGGCGAGCAGCACGACCTTGTCGCTCGCGTCGATCATGGCCCGCTTGACCGGCACCTCCACGACCGTCGTGTCCATCACCTGTCCGCCCGGGCGGACGCCGCTGGTGCCCAGGAACAGCCAGTCGGCGTGCAGCTGGCGCAGGTTGTCCTCGGTGAGGAAGCCGACCAGGGACCGGTACTCGCGCCGGACCATGCCGCCGAGCAGCACCAGTTCGATGCCCTCGTCGTCGGCGAGTTCCTCGTAGACCACCAGGTTGCTGGTGATGACCGTCAGGCGGCGTCCGTGCAGCCGGCGGGCCAGCCGGTAGGCGGTGGTGCCGATGTCGAGGAGCACCGACTGACCGTCGGCGACCATGGCCGCGGCACGCTCCGCTATGGCGTCCTTCTCGGCCACGCGCACCTCGGCGACCTCGGCGAAGGGCTGGTCGCCCTCCTCCACGACCGCGCCGCCGTGCACCCGCGTGAGCAGCCCGTCCTCCTCCAGCTTGACGAGGTCGCGCCGGATGGTGGCGGGGCTCACGCCCAGCTGCTCGGAGAGATCGGTCACGGCGGCGGGACCGCCCGAGCGCAGGGCCCGCAGGATGAGTTGATGTCGTCGTTCTGCCAGCACGCCGTGAACACTACTCTTCATCTTCAATCAAATCCATGCTCACTTCTGCTCGACTATTGACCAATCTCGGCGAGCGGCGCACGATTCCGGTCATCGAAATTGACGAGTTCTGACGAGAGGGTGGCGTGTGGACGACGACAGGCCCGATGTGCTGCTGACCGGGCTGCTCTTCTACGACCTCGTCCTCACGGGGCTCGCGAAGCCGCCGACACCCGGCGAGGAGATCTGGACGGCCGGCATGGGCTGCGGCCCCGGCGGGATCGCGAACCTCGCGGTGGCCGCGTCCCGGTTCGGTCTGCGCACCTCGCTGGCCACGGTCTTCGGCGACGACTTCTACGGTGCGCACTGCCGGGACGTCCTGCGCGACCAGGAGGGCGTCGGCCTCTCCCTCTCCCGCGTCGCGGACGGCTGGCCCACCCCGGTCACCGTCTCCCTCGCACACGGCGGCGACCGCGCGCTGGTCACCCACGGCCAGGAGCCGCCGTACTCGCAGGACGCGCTGATGGGCGACCCGCCCGAGGCGCGCACCGCCCTGGTGCACCTGGAGGCCGAGCCCCGCGAGTGGATCGCCAAAGCCGCCGCGAACGGCACCCACGTCTACGCGGACGTCGGCTGGGACTCCACCCAGCGGTGGTCCCGCGACCTCCTCGGCCAGCTCGCGCTGTGCCACGCCTTCCTCCCCAACGAGCACGAGGCCATGGCCTACACCCGTACCGACACCGCGGCCGCCGCGCTGCGCGCCCTCGCGGAGCTGGTCCCGGTGGCGGTGGTGACGCGCGGCGGTCACGGTGCGGCGGCCGTCGACCAGACGACCGGCGAGTACGCGGAGGTACCGGCCCTCGACGTGGACGTCCTCGACGCGACGGGCGCCGGGGATGTCTTCGGGGCGAGCTTCGTCGCCGCCTCGCTGGGCGGCTGGCCGCTGGCGGAACGGCTGCGGTTCGCCGTCCTCGCCGCCGGGCTGTCCGTCCAGCACCACGGCGGCGCACTCGCCGCCCCCGGCTGGTACGGCGTCGACCGCTGGTGGCGCCGCGCGCTCACCGACCCCGACCTGAGGCGCACCTACGGCTTCCTCGCGGACCGGCTGCCGGCCGACCCCGGACCACCGGTGCGGTACGCGCCCGTCACTCCCCCCGCACCCCGGCGCTGACCCCGCCCCCACGCTCATGCGAAACCACGAGAAGATCCGAAAGGCGGTGGGAGCAGTGCGGCTCTCACGTAGAGGCCTGCTGCGCGCGGGCCTGGCCGGTACGGCCGCCACGGCGCTCGGCGGCCTGGCGTCCGGCTGTGCCGTTCCGACCGGTTCCAGCGGCCGGAACATGGTCCTGTGGTACTGGGACGGCGGGCTCAGCGACACCGTCGTCCAGAAGGCGAAGTCCCGCTACGACGCGCACGTCGACCTGGAGGCCATCAAGATCGGCGGCTACTACCGGTCGAAACTGCTCACCACCATGACCGGCCGGGCCCACATCCCCGACATCGCGGGCCTCAAGGGCGAGGACATGGCGTCCTACCTGCCCAACGCCGACCAGTTCGTCGACCTGAGGACCCTGGGCGCCGACAAGTACAGGGGCCAGTACCTGCCGTGGAAGTGGGAGCAGGGTCTGGCCGACGACGGCACCATGGTCGGGTTTCCGATCGACTGCGGGCCGGTCGCGCACTTCTACCAGTACGCGGTCTTCCGGAAGGCGGGGCTGCCCTACGAACCCGAAGACGTCTCCCGGCAGCTGAACACCTGGGAGAAGTTCTTCGCGGCCGGCGAGCAGCTGAGGAAGCGGATCCCGGGGACCTGCCTGCTCACCGACATCACGTCCGTCTTCACCAACGCGGTGCAGCAGGGCAGCAAGCGGTACGTCGACAAGGACCGCCACTTCATCGGCGACCAGGCGCACGTGCGCGACGCCTGGGCGCTGGCCGTGGAGGCCAAGCAGCGGAAGATCGTGTCCGACCTGGTCACCGGCACACCGGACCAGCTGTCGGCCGTGCAGGACGGCAAGCTGCCCAGCCAGCTCGGCGCCTCCTGGGCCACGTACGACCTCAAGAGCGGGGTGCCGAACACCAAGGGCAAGTGGCGCGTGGCGCAGATGCCGGTCCGGCCCTCCAACAGCGGCGGATCGTTCCTGTCGATCACCAAGGCGTGCCGGGAGCCCGAGCAGGCGTTCCGGATCATCACCTGGATCCTGGACGCGGCCAATCAGGCCCAGGGGTACGTCGACGCGGGTCTGTTCCCCTCCACCCCCGCCACGTACGGCATGAAGCACCTGCGGGAGCCGGACCCCTTCTTCGGCGGCCAGGTCACCACCGACGTCTTCGGCCCCGCCGCGCAGAAGATCGTGGTCGCCTACAACAGCCCGTACGACGTGGCGCTCTCGCAGCCCATCCTCGACGAGATCAAGAACGTCGGTGTCCTCGGCAAGGACCCGAAGAAGGCCTGGAGCGACGCCATGAGCAAGTGCCGCCGGATCGCCAAGCACCTGGGGGTGAGCTCCTGATGGCCACCGCACTCGACAAGCCCACGCCGATCGTGGAAAGCCTGCCGGCCGGCCGGCCCCGCACGGGTCTGCGCAAGTACTGGCACCTCTACGCCGCGATCTCCCCCTTCTACCTCCTCTTCCTCTGCTTCGGCCTGATCCCGGTCGGCTTCTCGCTCTACGTCTCCCTGCACCGCTGGGACGGCCTCGGCTCGATGGAGTGGGCGGGCCTGTCGCAGTACCAGTACCTGCTGAGCGACGGCGACTTCTGGCAGTCGGTCGGGAACACCATCGTCATCTGGGCGCTGGCCACCTTCCCCATGATCTTCCTGGCGATGGTGACGGCCGTGATGCTGAACTCGGCGGTCCGCTTCAAGAACGTCTACCGCTTCGCCTACTTCCTGCCGAACGTCACCTCGGTGGTCGCCGTCGCGATCGTCTTCGGTTCGGTCTTCTCCACCAACTTCGGCCTGGTGAACGCGCTGTTGCAGGCGGTCGGCCTCGATCAGGTGGCGTGGCTGAACACGCCGTGGGGCATCAAGATCGCCGTCGCCACGCTGATGACCTGGCAGTGGACCGGCTACAACGCGATCATCTTCCTGGCCGGCCTGCAGACCGTCCCGAGCGAGCTGTACGAGGCGGCCCGCATGGACGGCGCCGGTCCGGTGCAGACCTTCTTCCGGATCACACTGCCGATGCTGCGCCCGGTGCTGCTGTTCGTGCTCGTCGTGTCCACGGTCACCGGCCTGCAGAGCTTCTCCGAACCGCAGGTGCTGCTGCAGAACACCGCCAACGAGTCCACGTTCTCCGGCGGTCCGGGCCACGCGGGCCGCACGATGGTCCTCTACTTCTTCCAGCAGACCTTCGACAACAACGACTTCGGCTACGGAGCCGCCGTGGCGTGGGGCGTCTTCCTCGTCGTCATCCTCTTCTCGATCATCAACTGGCGCCTGGTGCAGCGCCGGGGCGAAGACTAGGAAGGCCGATCACCATGGCAACCATCCAAGGAACCCGCAGGCCCCAGCGCATACGGAGGACCCTCACCCGGGGCATCGCGCTGCACGCCGTACTCGTCGGCGGTCTGCTGCTGTCGGCCTTCCCGTTCTACTGGGCCGTCATCATGTCGACGCACACGTCGTCGGAGATCTTCGCCTATCCGCCGAAGCTGCTGCCGGGCTCGCACTTCCTGGAGAACGTCCGCAACCTCTTCCACAGCGTCGCCTTCTTCGGCTCGATGGGGAACTCGCTGCTGGTGGCGGGCTCGGTGACCTTCCTGGTGCTGTTCTTCGACTCGCTGGCCGCCTTCGTCTTCGCCAAGTTCGACTTCCCCGGCAAGAACGTGCTGTTCGCGGTGCTGATGGTCATCTTCATGGTGCCGGCGCAGCTGTCCGCCATCCCGCAGTTCGTGATCATGGCGAAGCTGGGCTGGATCGGCACGATGACCTCGCTGATCGTGCCGGCCGCGGCCAACGCGTTCGGCATCTTCTGGATGCGTCAGTACATGAAGGGCGCCATCCACGACGAACTCCTCGACGCCTCCCGCATCGACGGCGCCAACTTCCTGCGCCAGTACTGGCACGTGGCCCTGCCGGTGGTCCGGCCCGGCCTGGCCTTCCTCGGCATCTTCACCTTCATGGGCCAGTGGAACGACTACGCCTGGCCCCTGATCGCCCTCACCAACCCCCGCAACGTCACCCTCCAGGTGGCCCTGTCCCAGCTCAACGGCACGCACGGCACCACCGACTACGGCATCGTCGTGACCGGCGCGCTCCTCGCCCTCATCCCCCTGCTGATCGTCTTCGCGATCGGCGCCAAGCAGATCATCGGCGACCTCGGGAAGGGAGCCATCCGTTGACGGACCCGCTTGTGGCCCTGCGCCCCTGGCAGGCACCCGAGGTGACCTCCTGGGGACGGCTGCCCATGCACGCCGTCGACCGGCGCTCCGGCGCCCTCTGCCTGGACGGCGACTGGCGCTTCCAACTGCTGCCGGCGCCGGAGGCGGCGGTCCACGGCACCTGGTCGACGGCCCACGTCCCGGGCGCGTGGACCATCCAGGACACCGACGACCTGCCGCAGTACACGAACGTCCGCATGCCGTACCCGGAGTTCCCTCCGCAGGCGCCCGCCGCCAACCCCACCGGTGTGTACGAACGGCACGTGGACGTCCCCGCCGGCTGGGCCGGCCGCCGGATCGTCCTCCAGGTCGGGGCCGCCGAGAGTGTGCTGCTGGTCCACGTCGACGGACGGCCCGTCGGGATCTCCAAGGACTCCCACCTGGCCGCCGAGTTCGACCTGACCGGCGTCGTACGCCCCGGTGAGCCCTCGGTCGTACGGCTGACCGTGGTCAAGTGGTCCGACGCCACGCACATCGAGGACCAGGACCAGTGGTGGCACGGCGGGATCACCCGTTCCGTGCTGCTGTACACGACCGACCCCCTGCACCTCGCGGACGTGACCGTGCGGGCACGACAGAACGGCGACCTGCGAGTGGACTGCCTGGTGCGCAACGCGGCGGGCGACCGGGCGCTGCCCGAGGGCTGGTACGTCACCGGTGACCTGGACGGTGAGCCCCTGTCCCAGGACACCGAGTTCGACCGGCTCAACGCGGAGGACGAGCGGGTCTCCGACTTCCTGGGCGAGGCCCGTGTCCGCGCCGTCGTGCCCGAGGTGCGCACCTGGAACGCGGAGCAGCCCGAGCTGTACGGGCTGACCGTCCGGCTGCACCGCCCGGACGGCACGGTCGCCGACTCCTCGTACCACCGCATCGGCTTCCGGGACGTCCGAATCGTCGGCCGGGACCTGCTGGTCAACGGCGAGCGGGTCTTCATCCGCGGCGTCAACAGGCACGACTTCCATCCGCTGACCGGGCGGACGGTGTCGTACGACGACATGCGCGCGGACCTGGTGCTGCTGAAGCGGTTCGGCTTCAACGCGATCCGCACCTCGCACTACCCGAACGACCCGTGGCTGTACGACCTCGCAGACGAACTGGGCTTCTACGTCGTCGACGAGGCGGACATCGAGTCCCACGACCACGCCCATGAGATCGCCGACGACCCGCGCTACCTGAACGCCTTCGTGGACCGCGTCGCGCGCATGGTGCTGCGCGACAGGAACCACCCCTCGGTCATCGTCTGGTCGCTGGGCAACGAGTCCGACTACGGCGCCAACCACGACGCGGCGGCGGGCTGGGTGCGCCGGCACGATCCCACCCGGCCGATCCAGTACGAGGGCGCGGCCAAGCGCGGCTGGGCGGACCCGGACGTGGCCTCCGACATCGCCTGCCCCATGTACGCGCCGCTGGAGGACTGCCTGGCCCACGCGCTGTCCGGGCAGCAGACCAAGCCCCTGATCCAGTGCGAGTACTCGCACGCGATGGGCAACAGCAACGGCACGCTGGCCGACCTCTGGGCCGCCATCGAGTCCACTCCGGGCCTTCAGGGCGGGTTCATCTGGGAGTTCCGGGACCACGGAATCCTCCAGCGCGTGAGCGACGGCAGGCCGGCCGGGCGCGCGGGCGCCGGAATGTACGGCAACGGTGTCGCCGCGCCCGGCCACCGCTGGGCGTACGGCGGTGACTTCGGCGAGACCCTGCACGACGGGGCGTTCGTCGCGGACGGGATCGTCTTCCCCGACCGCACCCCCAAGCCCGCGATGTACGAGCACCGGGAGATCGCGGCACCGGTGCGCATCCGGTCCTTCCGGCACGAGGGCGTCGTCCTCGCCAACCATCAGCACTTCCGCGGCCTGGACTGGCTGACCGGCACCTGGGAGCTGGCGCTGGCCGACGGCCGCACCCTGACCGGGCCGGCCGAACTGCCCGACCTGCGGCCCGGTGAGACCGCGGCCGTACCGCTGCCGTTCGCGGTGCCGGCCGACGGCGGCGAGGCCTGGCTGACGCTGCGGGTGACGACGGCCGAGGACCAGGCGTGGGCACCGGCCGGTACGGAGGTGTGCACGCCCCGGATCCGGTTGCGGGCGGCGGACGCGCCGAGGCAGCCGGTCGTGGCCGGTCCGGCCGTCGAGGTGGACGCCGAGGGGCTGCTGCGCCACCCGCTGCTGACCGCCGCCCCGACGCTGACGCTGTGGCGGGCGCCCACCGACAACGACGAGCTGGGCGGGATGGCGCCGCGCTGGCGCGCCTGGGGCCTGGACCGGATGGTGCGCAAGGTCGTCTCCGTGGACCGGGACGGCGAACGGGTCACCGTGGCGGCTGCATACGCCTGCGCCCTCGGAGTGGTACGGCACCGGCAGGAGTTCACGCCTGTCGAGGGCGGCGTCCGGGTCGACGAGTCGGCCGAGCTGCCCGAGGAGTTCCACGACGTGCCCCGGATCGGCTCGGTCTTCGAGACGGTGGGCGGGCTCGATCTGCTGGAGTGGTTCGGTCAGGGCCCCTGGGAGTCGTATCCGGACCGGGCCGCCGGGGCACCGGTCGGCCACCACGCCCTGCCCGTCGACGCCCTGTTCACCCCGTACCTGCGCCCCCAGGAGAGCGGCGGCCGGCACGGCGTACGGCGGTTCACGCTGTCGTCGCCCGGCGCCGGCGGACTCGCGGTCGAGCTGGACGAGCCCCGCCAGGTCTCCGTCACCCGCTACGGCGCCGAGGACCTCACCGCCGCCGCGCACCACGACGAACTCACGCCGCGGGCCGGCTGTGTGGTCCACCTCGACGCCGCGCACCGGGGCCTCGGTACGGCCTCCTGCGGCCCCGACACCTTCCCCGCCTACCTCGTCACACCGGGGGTGCACCGCTGGAGCTGGACCTTGCGCGTGGTTTCACCGCGGTGACACAAGGTGATGTGCCATGTCGCACCTGCGGAGGGCCGGAATTCGTGCCCCTTTGGGACTAGTCAGATCTGCGGACTGCTCAGCCCCGCAAGCAGGCAGAACGGGCGAAGCCGTCCGGCTTTCCCCTTCCTAGGATCCCGGAGCAGGAATGTCCTGGCCTTCGAAGGGAATCACCGGTGCTGAAGCGCGTCCTGCTTTCCGAGACCGACCTGCCCGACCGTTGGTACAACATCCTTCCCGACCTTCCCAGTGCTCTCCCCGGCCCTCTCAACCCCCTGACGATGGCTCCGCTCCAGCCCGGGGATCTGGCCGACCTGCTTCCACAGAAGGTCATCGAGCACGAGTTCACGCGGGAGCGCTGGGTGGAGATCCCGGAGCGGGTGCGGGACGTCTACAAGATCTGGCGGCCCTCCCCGCTGGTCAGGGCGGAGCGACTGGAGCGCGCCCTCGACACCCCGGCCCACATCTACTTCAAGTTCGAGGGCGCGTCTCCCTCGGGCTCCCACAAGCCGAACACCGCGGTCGTCCAGGCGTACTACGCCGCCGAGGAGGGCGTCCGCCGGCTGACGACCGAGACCGGGGCCGGGCAGTGGGGATCCGCGCTGTCGTTCGCCGGCGCGCTGTTCGGGCTCGAAGTGAACGTCTACATGGTCCGCGCGTCCTTCGAGCAGAAGCCCTACCGCAAGTCGCTGATGCAGAGTTGGGGCGCCCAGGTCTACGCCTCGCCCACCCGGCGGACCGAGGCCGGCCGTCAGATCCTGGCCCAGGACCCGAACTCGCCCGGCAGCATCGGCATCGCCATCAGCGAGGCCGTGGCGGACGCGCTGAGCCGCGAGGACACCAAGTTCGCGCTGGGCTCCATCATGAACAACGTGCTCCTCCACCAGAGCGTGATCGGTCTGGAGGCCAGGAAGCAGATGGAGATCATGGGCGAGTACCCCGACGTGGTCATCGGCTGCGTCGGCGGCGGCTCCAACTACGCCGGGCTCGCCTACCCCTTCCTGAAGGACCGGCTCAGCGGCGAACGCCCCCGGACCCGGTTCGTCGCCGCGGAGCCCGAGGCGTGCCCCACCCTCACCCGCGGCAAGCTGGCCTATGACTACCCCGACACCACCGGCCTGACCCCGCCGCTGTACATGCACACCCTGGGTCACGGCTTCATCCCCGGATCCATCCACGCCGGCGGCCTGCGCTACCACGGCGACGCGCCCAGCCTGTGCCTGCTGAAGGAGCACGGCCTGGTGGAGGCCCGGGCTTTCCCACAGACGGAGATCTTCGACGCGGCGGTGCGCTTCGCGCGGAGCGAGGGCTTCGTCATCGCCCCCGAGTCGTCGCACGGGCTGAAGGCAGCGCTGGTCGAGGCGCTGGCCGCCCGCGAGGCGGGGGAGGAACGGGTCATCCTGTTCAACATCTCCGGGCACGGCAACTTCGACCTGGCCGCCTTCGACTCCTTCCTGGCCGGGACGATGGAGAACCCGACGGTCACGGACGAGCAGATCGCGGCAAGCCTGAGCGAACTCCCGTCGCCCACCGCCTCGGCCTGAGGAGCGGCCGTGACGACGCGTCCCGAACTGCGGGGTACCTTCGGCGCGGTGTCCTCGACACACTGGCTGGCCTCTGCGGCGGGCATGGCGACCCTGGAGGCCGGCGGCAACGCGTTCGACGCCGCCGCCGCGACGGGCTTCGTGCTGCAGGTGGTGGAACCCCATCTCAACGGGCCCGGCGGCGATGTGCCGATCCTCCTCTTCGACGCCGCATCGGGTCACGCGCAGGTGATCTGCGGGCAGGGCCCGATGCCGCAGGCGGCGACACCGGAGGCGTTCCGGGCCCTGGGCCTGCTCCGGATCCCCGGCTCGGGTCTGCTCCCGGCCACCGTCCCCGGCGCGTTCGGGGCCTGGCTGAGGCTGCTGGAGGAGCACGGCACGATGCGGCTCGCGGAGGTCCTCCGATACGCCGTCGGCTACGCGGCGGACGGCTACCCGGTCCTGCCGAAGGCGGCCGAGGCCATCGCGGTCCTCGCGGAGCTGTTCCGCGACGAGTGGACGCACTCCGGCCGCACGTACCTGGTGGACGGCGAGCCGCCCCGGCCCCGTTCCCGGCTGCGCAACCCGGCGCTGGCCGAGACCTACCGGCGGATCATCAAGGAGGCCGAGGCCGCCGGACCCGGCCGTGAGCAGCAGATACGCGCCGCCCACCAGGCGTTCTACGGCGGGTTCGTCGCCGAGGCCATCGACGCCCACCTGCGCACCGCCGTCCTGGACGCCACGGGCGGGCGGCACCGGGGCCTGCTCACCGGCGACGACATGGCTCGCTGGGAACCGCGTACCGAGGCCACCGTCACCCGCGCCTACCGGGGTCTGGAGGTGCACAAGCCCGGCCCCTGGTCGCAGGGCCCGGTGTTCCTCCAGCAACTCGCCCTGCTGGAGGGATTCGACCTCACGGCCATGGGCCTGGACAGCGCCGACTACCTGCACACCGTGATCGAGTGCGCCAAGCTGGCCTATGCGGACAGGGAGGCCTGGTACGGCGACCCGGACTTCACCGACGTACCGCTGTCCGCGCTGCTGGACGGCGACTACACCGACGAACGCCGCCGACTGGTCGGCGACCGTGCCTCCGACACCCTGCGCCCGGGCGCGCCGGCGGGCCGGCCGCCACGGATCCCGCCGCTGGACCGTGCCGAACCACCCGCCGGGCCCCACTGGCAGGGCCAGTTGTACGACGGACTGCCCACGGTGGTCCCCCCGGTCGTGGCGGCGACCGAGGCCCGCGGCGACACGTGTTGCCTGACGGTCACCGACCGGCACGGCAACATGGTGGCCGCCACGCCCAGCGGCGGCTGGCTGAAGAGCTCCCCCGTGGTCCCGGGGCTCGGCTTCCCGCTGGGCACCAGGGGCCAGATGGCCTGGCTGGAGGAGGGACACCCCAACTCCCTGGCACCGGGGAAGCGTCCCCGTACCACCCTGAGCCCCACCCTCGTCGTCCAGGACGGCCAGGCCCGGCTGGCGTTCGGCACGCCCGGCGGGGACCAGCAGGACCAATGGACGCTGGGGTTCTTCCTGGCCCATGCGGACTTCGGACTCGACCTGCAACGCGCCGCCGAGACCCTCGCCTTCCACTCCGAGCACGTCCCCTCCTCGTTCACCCCCCGCACACACCGGCCGCTCGCGGTACGCATCGAAAGCCGTCGCGGCGACAACGCCGCGGCCGGCCTCACCCGCCGCGGGCACACGCTGGTGTCCGTCCCGGACTGGTCGCTGGGCAAGGTGTGCGCCGTGGGTGTCGAACCGCGTGACGGCCTGCTGCGCGCCGCCGCCTCCCCGCGCGGCGAGCAGGCGTACGCCGTCGCCCGATGAACCATCGGAAAGGATTCCCGAACCCGTGCCCCTCCCCGTGGACGAATCCCCAGCGGCCGGTAGCGCCCTGCGGGCCGGACTGCACCACCTGGCGGTCGAAACGGCCGACCTCGACAACTGTGTCGCGTGGTACACCGACTTCTTCGGTGGCACCGCCACCTGGAGCCTCGACAGCTTCTCCGACCTGACCCGCGACCGGCTGCCCGGCATCACTCGGCTGACCGAGGTGGTCGCCGCCGGCACCCGGTTCCATGTGTTCACCCGCTCGGTCGCCTACGCCCGCGCGCATCCGGACACGTTCCAGTTCCAGCACGTGTGCATGACCGCCGCGACGGCCGAGGAGTTACGGGCGTGGCGGGACCGCTGGCAGCGGCTGTTCGCCTCCGGACGCTACGTCTTCGCCCGCCCGGAGCCGCCGACGGAGATCGTCGTGGACTCGGACGGGGTGAGCAGCTTCTACGCCTACGACGTCAACGGGCTGGAGTACGAGTTCACCCACATACCGGCGGAGGCAGAGGGACGGTGAGCGTGCTGGACGGCAACTCGACCGCCCGTCTGCTGGAGGCCGGCGTCGCCGAGTACGGCGGCCGCGCCTACGGGCTCGAACCCCTGGTGCTGCCGCCCGCCCCGGTGCCCAGCAGCGGCGACGGTCACCTGACCCGGCGGTACGCGGAACTCCTCGGCACCCGCACGGACCCCGGCGCGGCCCACCCGGGTGCCCTGGGGCCGCTGGGTGCCGCGGACTCCGAAGAGCAGCTGTTCTGGTTCCGGTGGATCACCGGCCACCAACTCGCCTTCATGCTCTGGCAGGAGCTGGGACGGCGGGCCGCCGAGGCCGCCGCCCCGGCTCCACCGGACGAGACAGCCGCCGCGGCCCGCCTGGTGCGCGGCTACTCGGCCATGCTGCTGTACACGGCGTCGTGCACCCGGGATGTCTACCACCGGATCATCCGGCCGAGCATGGCGCTGCACCATCCCGCGTTCAGCGGTGCCTGGGCCCGTGACTACGGCCCCGTGCGGGCACTGCTGCGGGGCCGGCTCCCCGAAGCCTGGGCCGGCTGGGCGGACGTGCTGCTCGACGAGTGCGCGCTCAACGAGGCCGTGCACGAGGGCATCGCCGCGAAGCTGGTGCCGAACGCCCCCTCGTTGCTCCAGTCGGCGGCGGGCGACGGCCGGGCCCTGCCACGTGACGTCCGGACGGTGCTGTTCGACACGTACTTCCTCACCCTCCGCGCGCCCTGTTCGCCCGCGGAGGTCGCCGCGCAGCTCCTGCGCCGGATACGGGTGGTGCGGGACGACCTGGCGGCCAACGGCCTCTATCCGGCGGCCACCTCCAGCCGGGCCGAGAAACCGGACGCCCTGCGGACGGAACGCGTCGAGGAGATCGAACGCGCCGTTCCCCAGCTCCTCGGCAGGATCGCCCGCGACTCCGTGCGGCTTTCCACTCCCGAGGCGCGCGCCCCGTCCCCCACCCGCGTATACGAGCACCCGTTGGAAGGAAGCGGATCCCATGGCACATGACGTGGTAGTGGTCGGCGGCGGCATAGCGGGCTGCACGGTCGCCGAGCGGCTGGCCGGGCAGGGGTTGCGTGTGCTGCTGCTGGAGCGCGGCGCGCTGGCCGGCGGTGCGACGGGCCGCAACCAGGGCGGTCTGCTCCCCAGTCCGCTGCCCGCGTGCGGCGGACTGTTCGCCGAGGCGGTCTCCTACTACGAACGGGCCGAGCGGGAGAGCGAGGTGCCGTTCCGGTTCCGTCCGCACGGCTATCTGCTGGTTGCCGCGGACGCGGAGGACATGGACCGGGCCGTCGCCCACGGCCGGGCGCTGTCCGAGGCCGGGTTCCCGACGCACGTGGTCGCCACCGGTGAACTGCGGGACCTGGAACCCGGCCTCGCACCTGATCTGGCGGGCGCGGTGGTCGTCGAGGGCGCGCACGCCCTTCACCCGGTACTGGCCGCCGCGGCCCTGGCCGCGCGGGCCGCCCGCGCGGGCGCCGAGATCCGGACGCACACACCGGTCCGGGGTCTGACCACGGCCGGCGACCGGGTCACCGGTGTGGTCACGGACGACGGGCCGCTCGCGGCGGGCCATGTGGTGCTCGCGGCGGGGCCGTGGTCACGGAGCCTGGCCCAGCAGGCCGGAAGCGATGTGCCGGTGTTCGGGGCACGCGGCTGGCTGCTGCGCACCGCGCCGGTCAGGGGCGTGGTGTTCCGCCACACCCTCATGCAGTCCACTTGGCACGGCCCGGTCGGGTTGCGGCGCAACGGGCCCCCGTTGCTGGCCGACGTCGCCGCTCCCGCAGCCACGGCCACGCAGGTGGTCTTCTCGCTGCAGCCGTTGCCCGGTGGAGAGGTGGTGCTCGGTTCCAGCAGCGGTCCGGCGCTCCAGCTCGATGACATACGGGACGGCGACGCGGCGGTCCCGTTGATCGCGGCGGCGGCAGCCCGGCACGCCCCGGTGCTGGCCAAGACACCGGTGCGCGCGGCGTGGTCGGGTGTGCGCCCGATGTCCCCCGACGGTCTCCCTGTGGTCGGCCCGGCGTCGGGGGCTCCGGGGCTGTGGCTGCTCACCGGCTTCGGTATCGACGGCATGCCGCTGGCTCCGGGCACGGCCCGGCTCCTGACGGAGTACCTGGTGTCCGGCCGGCGGCCGGCGGGCGCCGAGCCGTTCGCCCCGGAACGGTTCGACGACCGGGAGTAGAACGGGTGTCCCCTCCGCATCGGGGAGGCGGTGCGGTCCGGAACATCCGGACCGCACCGCCTTTCCGGTTCACCCGGGCGGGCGTCCGGATGAGGTCAGGCCTCCGGGCGGCAGGGCCCGCTCCGTCACCGGGACAGTTCCTCGATCCTCGGCCCGACCAGCTCGATCAGTTGCGCGGCCTCGATCCGCACGGTGCGGTCGGCGCGGCCGCTGCCGCAGTACACGGTGCCCATCCGGGTCACCGACGTGTCGAAGACGACCACGACGTCCGGCAGGTCGCAGACCGGGCTCGCGCCGCCCGGTTCCATGCCCAGCAGGCTCAGCTCCCCGGGGTCGGCCTGCCGGAGCTTGGCGCGGGACACGCCCGCCGCCCGGGCCAGCCGGCCGTAGTCGACGCGCCCGGTGACGGGCAGGGCGGCGAGCACGAAGCCGCCGTCGGCCGTCCGAAAGACCATGGTCTTCAGTAACTGCTCGGTGGCGAGGCCGAGTTTGCTCTCGGCGTCCTCCCGGCCCACGATCGGGACGTGGTCGAGGACCGTGAACGGCACCCCCGACTTGCGGAGCACCTCCTCGGGCGACAGGACACTGGTGGGCTCCGCCGGCTGCGACATCTCACTCCTCGTCGGCTGGATCCGGCCGGGACCGGCCGGGCTCCACCACGCTACCGCCCGTCGGCCAGGCGGCGTACCGGCGCAGCCCGTAGAGCAGCGGCGACCGTCCGTGTTCGGTACGGACACTGACGCGGAACACCCGGCCGAAGACGATGGCGTGGTCCCCCACCTGCCGCACCCCGTCCACCCGGCAGTCGCCCACGGCGTGCGCGGCGTCCAGCAGGTGCGGGCCGGCCGCCGCGTCGGGCAGGTGCCAGGCCGTCCGCCGGAACCGGTCCGGGTCACCCGAGGCGAACAGTTCCGCCACGTCCCGGGCGGAGTCGTGCAACAGGTTGACGCTGAAGGCCCCGGTGCGCTCCAGCGCGGCCAGCGTGGGGCTGCCGGTCCGTACGCACACCAGGAGCAGGGGCGGGTTCAAGGACACGCTGCACAGGGACGAGCACGTCATGCCCCAAGGCCGGCCGGCGCCGTCCACAGCCCCGATGACCGCGACGCCGGTGGGGAACAAGGACATCAGGGCCCTGAAGTCGGCCTCCCCCACCGTCGCCTCCTGGATGGCCGTGGCAGCCGCGTCAGGCCTTGTCATGGGACAACTCCTCGGACGCGGGGCGCGGCAGGACTGCGGGGGCGGGACAGCGGTGGTCCGCGAACGACAGCAGCGGGCCGGTGACCGCCGTGGTCACCAGCGCCATCAGCGGCATCACGAGGCAGAGCCCCGCGGAGAGGATGCCGGCCGACAGTCCGTCCTGCGATACGGCGATCGCCGTCAGTCCCCGGGTGTTCATCAGCACGCCGAAGCGCAGCGCCGTCCCGGTGGGCAGCCGCGCGGCACGCGCGCCGGCGCAGCCGCCGCCCTCCTGTTCGCCGTCCTGGGGAACGGCGAGCCCGACCAGCACCGCACAGAAGACCGCGGTGAGTCCCGCGCGCTCGGTGGCCAGGGCGGCCGCGACGGCGACCGCGGCCGCGGCCGGCGCCGAGGTCAGCAGCAGCCAGGTCAGGGCGTCGATGGAGACGGCGACGAGGAGGGGCAGGCGGCCCTCGGTGGGGTCGGCGATCCCCCGGTCGGTGAGGATCCGCGCCGACACCGGAACGGCCGTCACGGCGAAGGCGGTGGAAGGCAGCAGCAGCGCTGCGGTGGGCGCCGTACCACGCTCCCCCGCCGCGTCCCGCCACACCACCCAGACGGACGACAGCGCTCCGGCGACCGGCCCGGGCAGCAGGGAGCCCGCCGGCAGCCAGCCGTACGAGCGCGGTGACACCTCGCTGCGCCGCGGGTGGGCGCCCTGCCCCACGCCCGTCAGGTACAGCGCGAGCCCGGCCGGGCCGATGTCCGCTCGGCGGTCCGGCCGGGCCGCCAGGAGCACCTCGGCCGGCACCACCGTGCTGTGGAGGGCGACGACCATCAGCGCAGCCCCGAGAGGTACTCCACTTGGCTGGGGAGCGTGTCGACCAGCTTCCGCGCCTGGTCGCGGACCCGGGCCAGCTCGGCCCGCGCCGCGCGGGTGTCGAGCAGGTCGAGCGCGGGCGGGTGGCGCAGCGGGATCCCTCCGAGGCCGAGGGCCATGCAGACGTAACTGTAGGGCTCGAAGGCGTGGTAGTACGGGTAGGTGGTGTCGTTGTCGGGCAGTTTGCTCTGCCATTGCCGCATGCGCACTGCCATGTCGTCGGGCACCGCGCGCTGCTTCGCGTCGCGCCAGTAGTCGTTGTCGGCGCGCGCGGCGCCCCGGTAGTGCAGGATCAGGAACTCCCGGACGCCCTCGATGGCCCGGGCTGTGCTGAGGTTGTAGGTGTCGCGCAGCACCGGGTCCCTGTCCCTGCCCGGGAAGTACCTGACGAGTTGTTCGATCGCGTGCTGGATGAGGAAGATGCCGGTCGACTGCAACGGTTCGACGAAGCCGGCGGAGAGTCCGATGCCGACGCAGTTGTTGACCCAGGCCCGGCGGGAGCGGCCGATCCGCATGCGGATGTGGTTGGCCTCCAGGTCCGCGGCGGCGGGCCCGACGAAGTCGCGCAGGACGCGCTCGGCCTCCTCGGGCTCGCAGTAGTCGGAAGCGTAGACGTATCCCGTGCCGATCCTGTCGTAGAGCGGGATCGTCCAGATCCATCCGGCGTCCTGGGCGGTGGCCGTGGTGCACGGCCTGATGCCCTGTACCGCGGTGTCGACGGGGACCCGCAGAGCCACCGCGCGGTCATTGGGGAGGGAGTCCTGGAAGGAGATGAACGGCTCGTCCAGTGCGTCGCCGAGTAACCGGCTGCGGAAGCCGGAGCAGTCGACGTAGAGGTCTGCGGTCAGGTCGCCGTGCTCGCGGGTGACGAGACGGTCGATCCAGCCCCGCTCGTCAAGGCGCACGTCCACGACGTCGTCGAGGACCCGGTGGACGCCGCGTTCGACGGCGTAGCGGCACAGGTAGTCGGCGAGGAGGGACGCGTCGAAGTGGTAGGCGTAGGGGAACTGGGTGTTCTGTTCGGCGAGCGTGGTCCGGTAGAGCGGACGGTGGGGATCCTCGTCGAAGTCCTGCTCGAAGAGCCGGTGGTCCAGGTACCTGGGGGACGCCTTCGCGTCGCAGAGCCAGGGTATGAGGAAGCAGTCCCGGTCGAAGCGGTCGGTCTCGCCGGCCTTCTGCCACCAGTCGGTGAGTGGCACCCCGTCGACGACCCGCATCCGTTCGAACGGGTGGTAGAAGTACGTGCCGGGCGCCCGCCAGTTCTCCAGGCGGACCGCCAGCTTGTACGTGGCGTTGCATTCCGGCATCCAGTCGGCCTCGCTGAGACCGAGATAGTCGAAGAAGTGGCGGACCGTGCTGAAGGTGGCCTCGCCCACCCCGATGGTGCCGATGCGCCGGGATTCCACCACTGTGACGTCGACGCTGTCCGCGAAGGCCGCCCGCAGGTAGGAAGCGGTCATCCACCCAGCCGTTCCACCACCCAGGATTACCACGCTCTGTGTCATGGCTCGTGACCCTAGGCGTGATCTCCGGGTGGTGTCTTCGGTAGATCGGACCGATCACGGCAGGGCAAGGGCCGAACGGACTAGGCCGAAGTGACCGGCTCTGCCTCTTTGTGCATTTGCCAGCTAAATGTGGCAAGAAAACATGGTGCTCCGGTGAAGGCCATGGGATTAGATGAGGCGTTGTCCGACTCTGTCCATAGCCGCGACTCGCGGCGCAGGGGGGCTCGTGGACGAAGTCCGATCAGACCGGAAGCCGACGTCGAGCGACTTGGCCGGCGGTGAGAAGCCGGAACCATTACGGATCTTCCTCATTGACGACTCCAGCCTGGTGCACGCCGGGCTGGTGCATGTTCTCCGGGAGTATCCCGACCTCACCCTCGTCGGCAGCGCCCGGGACAGCCCGACGGCGCTCGAAGCCACCCTCGACTCGTCGCTGGACGTGCTCGTCATCAACACCGCGTGCCGGTCCATCGACGTGGTGAACCTGATGCACCGGGCTGTCCACTACTCCGGTTCCGGTGTCTCCCGCATGCTGCTGGTCACCAATGACGCGAACGATCCCCTCTGCGCCGACGCCGACAAACTCGGTGCCGGGGGTGTGGTCCTGGCCTGGGAAGAACCGGAGTTCCTGGTGTCCGCCATCAGGCTCGTCTCCGGAGGGTACCGGGTCGGCATACCCGACCAGGAAGAACCGGACTTTGTGCCACCCCGCAGGAAGTCCGCCCGCCATACACCACTCGACCTGCTCACGCTCCGTGAACGTCAGGTCCTCACACTTCTGGCGCGCGGCATGAAGAACGCGGAGATCGCCGGGGAACTGGTGGTCAGCGAGAGTACGGTCAAGACACACGTACAGAATCTGCTGATCAAGCTCGGCCTGCGCAACCGGGCGAGCGCGGTCGCGGTCGCCTACGAATTGGGGGTCACGCGGGGCGAATGGACGCGGTGATGCGGTGATGCGGTGATGCGCACCCATCCCCCCTCGTTCATTCGCGTCCGCTGAACGCCAGCCGGATTCCCAGGCCGACCATCACCACGCCCGACGCTCCGCCGATCCACGACAGCCTGCGCGGTGACCTGGCGAGCCAGTTGCGGGCCGTTCCGGCCAGAAGGCCCCATGTCGCGTCGGAAACCAACGCGATCAGGACGCAGATCAGGCCCAGCAGCAACAGCTGCGTATGGACACTCCCCGCCGACGGGTCGACGAACTGCGGCAGCACCGCCCCAAAGATCAGCAGACCTTTGGGATTGCTCACTCCCACGATGAAGCCTTCTCGGAAGACCCGCCCCGGACGACCGGCCGAGGCCGCGGTCTGCTCCGCCACCATCAGCAGCTTGCGGTGCCGAAAGGCCTGGACGCCGAGATAGATGAGGTAGAGAGCGCCGGCGAACTTCAGGATCGAGAAAACCAGGAGGGAGCGCGCGAGCACCTCCCCCAGCCCGAAAGCCACCAGTACGACCTGGACGAGGAGCCCCGCCTCGTTCCCCACCGCGGTGGACACGGCGGCCCGTCGCCCCAGTGCCACCCCGCGGCTCACCACGAACAGGACGCTCGGCCCTGGCACAGAGATCAGCACGGTCACCACGGTCAGGAAGACGGCAAGACGATCTAATGCGATCACCAGCACAGGATACGCGGGCCGCCCCCGGCGCACCGCGGTTCGATGAAATCAGCGAACCTTGCCGCCGCTACTCGGCCAAGGTCGCCGGCCTCGGAATTCGAGAGTTGGTGATGGCCTTTTTCGGGTGCCCTTTCCTGGACGGCTTCCATGCCTGCCGGGTGATCCGGACCGGTCGAACGGCCGGTCAGTTCCGCAGGGCAGCCGTGAACGCCTCGCGGTGGTCCACCAGCCATGTCCGCACACGGTCCCAGCGTTCCCATCCACCCCGCTCGGCCAACGCCTGGAGGTAGACGGGGTCGCCGTCGGCCACGCGGCGGGCGACGAAGGCCCGGCAGACCTCAGTGGCCTGCTCGATGACGCCGGGCAGTTCGGCGCGGTCGCCCGCCGAGAGGCCGTAGCCGTCGGCGAGAATCCGCAGCCGTGCGGGCGCGTCCAGCCCGGAGGGATGGACGGCAGCCGCGGATCGGGGATCCAGCATGGGCACCCAATAGCGCGCGGTCATGGCGAGGTCCCACAGGGGGCGGCCCGGGGCCGCCATGTCGAAGTCGATCAGGGCAACGGCCCGGCCGTCGCGGAAGACGACGTTCTCCGGGCACACGTCGTTGTGGCACAGCATCGTTCCCCCCTCCGGGTCGGCCAGGTCCCGGGACCACTCGGCACGGCTGTCCACCGCGACGGCCGCGCTGGCCTCGTGCAGGCGCCGCAGCAGGCTCCCCACCGATTCCAGGGCGGTCCTCGTCATCGCCCAGTCCGGGAACGGCGGCAGAGCCACGTCGCCGGGGATGAAGGTCAGCTGCTCGCGGCCGTCCGGGGTGAGACCGACAGGGACCGGCGCCGCGTCGAAGCCGTGCCGCTTCAGCGCGAGGAGATGGGCGTGCAGAGCGCGCGCGTTGCGCGGCGCCGGGCGCTCGACCAACGTACCCCGGCGGAAGACCGCCCCCACGTTCACCATCCCGCCGACCAGCGCCTCACCCTCAGCCGTCATGACGAACACGCTACCGTCGGATCGAGACCGCCGACCGGGTCGCAAACGCCCGGCCGGTCTGGCGAGTTCGAGGAACGCTTGGTGGATGTCTGCTCGTGGTTCCCAGCGCAAGGACCGCAGGCGGAAACCGTGCGGCCAAGCAAAGGTCCGCTGGACCACCCACCGGCAGGCGCCGACGCCGGAGCCGTCCGGTGCCGTGCCGTGCGATGGAGGTAGGGGCCATCTCATTCTGGGCGGTTCAGGGACTGGGGGGATGGCCACGCTTCCCCTCGTGCTTCAAGCGAAGACCGACGAAGCCATCGTGGTCACCGGCATCAAAGTCAACGTCCTGTCCTCCGAGGTTCTCCCGGACGACGGAGAAGTCCTCCGCTCGGGACAACTGTGCCATTACGGCACATGAACCGTCCCGCCGCTGCTACTCCACCGGTGCCCAGGGAGCGCCGCGCAGGTCCGCGATGCTGCGTCGGTCGCGGCCCTCGGGAGGTTCGCCGGCCGCCTTGCCCACCGCGACCATGGAGACGATCGCCCAGCCCGGGTTCGGGTCCAGTTCCTTGGTGAGTCCTTCCAGGTCGAAGGCCCGGAATTGGTGCGCGGCCAGTCCCATGGCCTGGGCCTGAACCGTCATGTGCGCGATGGCCTGGCCGAGGTCGTAGTCCGCGAACTCGGAGTAGAGCAGGTGCGTGTCGTCGACGTGCCGGCGCGTCAGCGTGACGACGAGCAGGCCCGCGTCCGTCGCCCAGCGGGCCGAGCTGGGCGCGAGGTGCGGGAGCACCCGGTCGTGCTCCGGCTCACCCGGCCTGGCGGTGAAGAAGCCCCATGGCTGGGAGTTTCCCGCCGACGGTGCCCACCGCGCGGCTTCCAGCAGCAGACCGAGGGCGTGGTCGTCGACCATCCCCGACGGATCGAACCGGTAGGGGCTGAAACGGCCGGCGAGCAATGGGTGCAGGCCGGCGGGCGGCTCCTGAGGTTGGCGCATGTTCCGCGGCAACCGGCGACCGCCGGCGCGTATTCCCGTGACGTCGACGGTGACGTGGTGAACGGACGCCCCCCCACGGGTCGGGTGTCTCCTCGGGGGCAGCGGTCGCGGGTCAGGGGTTCGTCCATGCCTTCGGGTCCTCCGCGAGGCTCAGGACCTCGTCGGGCAGTTCGGCCGCCGCCACGTGGGCCAGGGTGACCTCGTCGAGGATCTTGCGGACGTTGGCGCGCACGGCGATCCACAGCGGCAGCAGTGTCTGGGCGGGGCCGCAGTAGGCGAGTTCGGGTGGGCGCACTCCCCGCACCGACACCAGGGGGCCGTCCGCCACGCGGATGACGTCCGCGATGGCGATCGAGTCCGCCGGACGGGCGAGCCGGTAGCCGCCGTTGCCGCCCCGCTGGCTGATCACCAGGCCGCCCCGGCGCAGGTCGCCCAGGATGCCCTCCAGGAACTTGTGCGGGATGCCCTGAGCCGCGGCGATCGCCTCGGCCTTGAGAGAGGCCTCGTCCCCTGCGGCGGCCAGCTCCAGTGCCGCCCGCACCGCATAGTCCGCCCGCGCCGAGATCCGCATGCCCCGATTATCCCTCACTGCCGTGTCCGCCCGTCACCGCTGTGCCCTCAGGCAGGAAGGGTGAAGGGGGGGTGCGCACCGTTCAGGTAATAGTCCCCGACCTCGCGCAGCCGGTGGGCGACCGGCTCGCGCAGGGTGTGCGTGCGGGCGTTGCGCCAGAAACGGTCGAGGCCGTGGCGGGAGGAGGCGGCTTCGGCGCCGATGACGTCCAGGGCACGGGTGGCGACCTCCTGGGCGGCCCGGGCGGCGGCGGTCTCGGCCACGCTCGCGAGGACGGTGATCTCCGCGCACTCCTCGTCGTGGAGGTCCTCCCCCTGCGCGAGGCCGTGCAGCAGGGCGTCCACCGCCTGGTCGGCGAGGGCGGACGCGGCACGCGAGACGACGGTGAGCTCGCCGTACAGGGTGAGGGCGTACGGGTCCTGTGCCGGGCCGTCCGGCCAGGGGTGGGGCGAGAGCGGCTGCCAGGGGGACCTCATGCCTCTCCCGTACTCGCGGATCTCGGCCAGCAGTCCCTCGGCCACGCCGAGGAGGAACTGGACGGAGACCAGACGCGAGGTCGGCACGGCCAGAGAGGTGAAGGGTGACAGGTCTCCCTCGTCGGGCGAGAGGGAGCCGAGCACATCGTCGGCCGCGACCTGCACGGAGTCGAACTCCACGCCGCCACCGGCCGCCAGGCGCTGGCCGAAGGTGTCCCCGCCGCCGCTGACGACGCCCGGGCGGCCGGGGTCGACCAGGACGGCCACCGGCTCGCCGGTGCCGTACTCGGCGGCTCGGACCAGCAGCCGGTCGGCGACCCCGACACCGGTGGCGTACCTCTGGTGACCGCTCAGCAGATACCCGCCCGCCGCGGGGGTCAGGATGAGCGGTGGTTCGTGGGAGCCGATGCCTCCTCCCCAGCACCATTGCCCCGCCGTCGACTCCCGTTCGACGCGGGCGGCACGGGTGGGGCCGGCGAGGAACCGGGCGCTGAAGGACAGGAAGTAGTGGCTTCCCAGCAGGTGGCCGATGGCCGCGTCGGCCGCGGCGACGGTGCGGACGGCCGTGCAGGCCGTGCGCCAGTCGGCGCCGCCTCCCCCGTACTCGACGGGCGTCAGCAGTGCGAGCAGTCCCGACTCGCGCAACCGCGCGACCTCGTCGAGCGGTGCCTTGCCCGCCTGTTCGCGTCCGACCGCGTCCGTGGCCAGGTCGTCCGCGATCTCACGGGCGATGTGCAGCCAGTCGACCTGCCCGGCTTCCGCGTCGGTCGCCTCGTCCGCCGTCACCGTCATGTCCGCGCCCGCTTCGTGCGACTGCGGCTGTCACTCCAGCTCGGTGCTGTGGTCATGGCGTCTTCCTCCAGGGGACCGAGGACGACGCGCTGTCCGGCGAGGCGGCGTGGGAGTGCGGCGGTGCGCGGTGACGCGTCGGCTTCGTCATCCTCACCCTCCGCTTCGACCACCGTCAACACTTCCCTAGTAATTCGATAGGAAAACTAGGGATACTGGCTCGCTCCGGCTGATTCACGCTGGTGGATGGCGAGTTCGCGAGGGCGGGCGCCCGGATGGTGGCCCCGGAAGCGGGGCCGCCGGTCCGGCCGTGGAGCCGCTCGCGTGGCGTCTCCGTGGGAGTGGGCACGGTGATGCCCGGCGGCCGGAGTCCCGCAGTTCGACGGGTTCCGCCCGGCGGAGTCGCCAGGGGCGGGTTCGGGTCACCGCGGGCTCCCGGCGCCGGCGAAAGGCACCTGCGCCGAGGGAAGGGCCTGCGGTCCGTACGGGTGCTGCCACAGGCCCTGTGCCTGAAGCCTCGGCAGGACGCCCTCGCCGAACCAGTAGGCCTCCTCCAGGTGCGGGTAGCCGGAGAGGACGAACTCGTCGATGCCGAGGGCGTGGTACTCCTTGATGCGCTCGGCGACCTCCTCGTGACTGCCCACCAGTGCCGTGCCCGCGCCGCCGCGCACCAACCCGATGCCCGCCCACAGGTTGGGATGGATCTCCAGGCTCTCCCGGCTGCCGCCGTGCAGCGCGAGCATCCGCTGCTGCCCCTCGGACTCGCTGCGGGCGAGGCCGGACTGGATCGCCCTGACCGCCTCCGGGTCGAAGCCGTCCAGGAGCCTGTTCGCCTCGGCCCATGCCTGCTCGGACGTGTCGCGGGTGATGACATGCAGCCGGATGCCGAAGCGGACGCTGCGGCCCTCCTTCTGGGCCGACGCCCGGATCCAGGCGATCTTCTCGGCGACGGCGGAGGGCGGCTCACCCCAGGTGAGGTACACGTCGGCATACCTGGCGGCGACTTCTCCCGCGATCGGCGAGGAACCCCCGAAGTACACCTCGGGGACCGGGTCGGGTACCCGGGCGAGCTTCGCGTCCTCGACGTGGAGGTGCTCGCCGCTCAGGTCGACGGCCTTGCCCTCCCACAGACCTCGGACGATCTCCAGGAACTCGCCGGTACGGCGGTACCGGGCGTCCTTGTCGAGGAAGTCGCCGTACGCCCGCTGTTCGTGGCTCTCGCCGCCGGTGACGACGTTGAGCAGCAGGCGTCCGCCGGTCTGCCGCTGGAAGGTGGACGCCATCTGGGCGGCGAGCGTGGGCGAGACGAAGCCGGGCCGGAAGGCGACCAGGAACTTCAGCCGCTCGGTGTGCTGGCTGACCATCGCGGTGGTCAGCCACGCGTCCTCGCACCAGGCCCCGGTCGGGGTGAGCGCGCCGACGAAGCCCAGGTGCTCGGCGGCCCGGGCGATCTGGCTCAGGTAGGCGACCGTGGGCGGCCGGTCCCGCCCGGAGGCGGTCGCCGGGGTGCCGTGGCCGCCGCCGACGACATCGCGGCTGTCGCCGTTGGTGGGCAGGAACCAGTGGAAGGTGAGGGACACGTGGGGTCTCCGATCAGAGGGGGTGGTGAGTGTGCGTCAGAGGAGGCCGTGCCGGGGCGGCCTGGTGCCGTTCAGGACGTAGCGGCCGATGTGCTGGACCTTCCAGCGCGCCGGGTCGTGCAGGGTGTGGGTGCGCGCGTCGGGGCGCGGCCCGGGTGTCGGCGACCAGCGCGTCCCGTTCCCGCTGGTCGTCGGGGG
>NZ_JBEXKG010000064.1:0-39565 GCF_040609555.1 Streptomyces sp. NPDC004658 | reverse complement strand
GGCGGCGCATGGCTGGCCGCCGTCGGCACCGTGGGGAGCGTGGCGGCACCGCCCGGGCCGAGCGCGCCCACGTTCACGCGCACCTTCTCCGGAAGCGATCCCGCCACCGGCGTCTCCGCCTCGGTGAAGGTCTCGCCCTCCGCCTGGGGCAGTGTCCTGCAGGTCTCGGCCAGGGGGGCGCCCGCCGGGACCACCTGCCGGCTGCAAGCGGTCGGGCCCGGCGGAGTCAGGGCGGACGGTGCCACCTGGTGGGCCGGCAAGTACCCTTCCGGCACCACGATCCCCGGGACGGTCGCCATGGCCCCCGAGGCCATCCAGCACTTCGAGATCATCGCGGACAACGGTCAGAAGCTGGTCACGATCCGGGCGTGACCCGGCGGCGGCGGCCGGATGTGGGGGCGCGGCTGGGCGGGGTCGGGGTGGCCGAGGGCAGGGGAGCCGTCGCGGACAAGGGTCAGATGTTGGTGACGATCCGGGCGTGACCCGACGGTGGCCGGATGTGAGGGCACGGCGGGGCGAGCGGCCGGGCGGGGTCCGGGTGACCGAGGGCAGGGGAGCCGCCCGCCGGTGCTCAGGGCACCGGCCTCCTCCGGGACGCGCGTGGCGACCGTCGCCGGGCGGCTCCACCACGCGGCACGGCTCCGAGGCAGGTGGGGCCGTCCGACTGCGGCCGCTGACGGATCAGCGCGGTGGCCTCGGGAGTCGGCACCGGTACCCGGGTGGCCGGGAGGCTGACCGGCGTTCCCGGGCCGGTACGCGGGCGGGGGCGTTCCTCTCCGGCTCCGTGGCGCGAAGGTCCGGCAGGGGTGTCTCCGCCCGGTGCAGTGGCGCTGCGTACCAGCACCCCGCCCGGCACGACTGACGGGCGCTGAAGAGCCGAGTGAGCCCGGCCGGGCCGCCGCCCCGCAGTGAGCCGGAAGAAGTCGAGCAAAAGGCGCCGACCACCGAACCGTTCGGCACGCGTCAGCCGTGAAACCACATGAGCGCGCCATGCGGGACCAGCCCGCCGACGACCCGAAGGGCCGCTGCTGGTGGTCCCCCCTCCCGGTCTCCGCCCACCCACAGAAGAGCCAGAAGACCATGTTCGTGACCGACTCCCCCCGGACCAGTCCACAGCTCGGCCGGTCCTGCCACCACGAGGCGCTGCTCACCCTGCCCGCGCAGGAGGCGCACGTCTGCGCCGTCCGTCACTTCACGGCGGATCTGCTGGAAGCCTGGCAGGTACCCGCGAGCGAGCGGGACTCCGCCATTCTCATCGTCGACGAACTCGCCGCCAACGCCGCCCAGTACGGCCGCGAGCGCATGACCCTGCGGCTCTGCCTCGACGACGGCACGCTGCACATCGTGGTCACCGACTCCGGCAGGGCGGTGGAGCGCCACCGCCCCGACATCGCCTCCGACGAACACGGCCGCGGCACCGGCATCGTCCAGTACCTCGCCCAGGCGACCGAGGCCCACCAGACGGGCAGGGGCCGCGAGGTCCGCGCCTGCCTGCGCGCGCGTCATGACCAGGAGAAGTGACCATGGACATCACCCCGGACAACGGCGAGGGCATCGACGTCCCGCCGCCGCACGAGGCGTACGCCCATGCACCGGACCTGCGCCGCGAGATGCACCAGGTGCTCGCACTCGACGCCGAACGCGACGGCCGCCGGGCCGGGCCCGGCACCGGTCCGCCGGCCGATGCGCCGGCCGCCGAACGCGCCCGACTGCTGCGCCGGGCCGCCCTCATGGACCGGCTCGCCTCCGCCGTCCCCGGTCCGGGCCCGGTCGTGGCCGCCGCGGAGACCGCCGACCAACTCGTCCTGTACGACCGCCGCCACCCCGATCTCGTGGCCGGTCCGCACCCTCCCGACGCGGTCGCGCCCGCCGGCGGCAGCCGCCTCTACGTCCGCCAGGAGTACGCCGCCTGGACGGCTGCCGGGCACCCCGGAACCTGAAGGCCCCGACCCGACCAGAAGCCCGCTGCCCCCTGACGAGCAGCCCGCTCCGACCCGACCGGAGGAAACATGACCAGCGACGACAGCGGCACCCGGCACCTCTCCGCGCCGGCCGGCCGGTCCCGCTCACCTCGCCCGCCCCGCCCGACGGCCGTGCGGGAACACGCCGACCGGCGACAGGAACGGTCACGCGCTACGGGCGCCGACGCGTTCGACGGGGCGGTGTGACGATGTTCCGCAGCGCGCTGGAGCCCTGGCACCTGCTGGTCCTGGCCGCGGTGGTGATCACGCTCTTCAGCTCGAAGAGACTTCCCGAGACCGCCCGGGCGCTGGGCAGGTCCATGCGGATCCTCAAGAGCGAGACCAAGGCGATGAAGGACGACGGCGCCCCGGACGAGGCACGCCCCGAGCCCGAGCCCGCCCCGGGACCGCGGACGGCCCCGGACGCCGCCACCGCCCGTACCACGCCCACGGACGGCCCGGCCGGTCACCGGGACTGAGCCCGGCCCCCCCGGCTCCCGGTCCGCCGCACGAGACGAGGACATGGCATGCCCCGGTCGGTCCGCTGACGATGCTGGCACCGGCCGCGCCGATCCGGGCGCTCTACTTCGCCGCCGTCGCCTTCTCCCTCCTCGGCGACCGGCGCAGGGCGCTGAGAGAGCATCCCGTGGGTCCGTCTGCCGGAGAAGTACGGCAACGGGCGAGCAATCCGTTGCCTCGGCAGAAGTCTCGACGCCTTCGCCGGCTGCCTCGGCGGCGGCTCCGGGACACCCGACGATGACGACAGGACCGTGGTGTGGCCGAACCACGGGACATCCCGCACACACCTGGGGCCGGGAGCCGCCGACGGGAAATGCGGGGACAGATCGTCGGCGGTCTGGTTACGATGCCGGGGATGAAGACCTTCTCCTCGTACGGATTGGGGGAATCGTTCGCGCAAGGTGAGTGCTGATGGCACATCACTTCGCGAACGACGTCCCGTCCCGCCTGTTGATGTGGCAGCGCGTGCGCGAGTACGCCGTGCCACCGTCCATGATCGAGACCGCGACCGCGCGTCGTGCCGTCGGCGACTGGTCGGGGGCCTGCGCCGCCGCCCGCATCGACATCGACCTCGATCTGCGCGCCGTGCGCAAGCGCCACGGCATCGATGCCGCCACCCGGCTCCGTGCGGACCTGCGCCTTCTGGCGCCGGATCTGCTCCGCTGGCACATGCCCCGGATCGCCCCCGACGGGCGGCTCCGCCCAGGCCTCACCCTCTCCCTGGCCCGTTACGGCAGTTCGGGCGGCACACCGCTGCACCTGGTGGTGCGCACACCACCGACCTGGGCGGACGCCGGCCAGCGCATGTCGCTGGCGCTGTGGGAGGGGCCCGGAAGCAGCGCACCGGGGCACCCGCACCCCCACCCCGACCGGCGTCACCGCCTCGACCTGCACCGGCACCTCTGGGACGCCGGACGAAGCGGCGAACTCGCCCGGCGATGCGGGGCGGACGGAACACCGCCGACGGGGCCGCCCGGCCGCTCCCACGAGTCCCACCGTCCTCCGGCCCCGCCCGGTCTCTCCGACCGCCCGGAGGACGCGGACCGCGCGGACCGGCCCGGCACCGAGGACGCGTCCTGGGCGGTGTCCCGCTGGGCCGCCGAGGCGGAACTGCTGCTGCGGGCCGAGGGCCGCGGCCCACGCGGCGCCTTCACCGTCCGGCTCGGTGCGCGCAGCCGCGCCGTCCTCGAACTCGTCGCGCCCGACGACAGCCATGCCCCCACCTTCCGGCCGCTGCGGGAGGCGGTGCCGCCGCAGCAGGTCGCCGCGCTTCCGGTGCTGCCGGAGGCGGCGGCCCGCATCCCGCCCGATCTGGAGCTGCTGCGGGCCGGTCTCGTCGAGGCCGGTCGCCTGCATCCGCTCGTCGCCGCGGCACTGGCGGACCCGAGCCCCGCGGCAGCGGCCGGACCGGCCCCCGAACCCGACGATCCGCATCGGGTGCGGTGCCGGGGCGAGGACCACCGGATCGCGCTGCGGGACGGGGTGCTGACGGCGATCGACCACGATCCGGCCGAGCTGCGGCGGGAGGAACTGCTGGTGGCGCTCGGCGGGCCGGCGCTGCCCTGCCTGCGGGCCATCGACGCGGTGCACCGCAGCCCGGAGGCACTGCCCGCGGTCCGGGAGCGGCTCCTCCACGGTGACGTCGCCGGGGCGCTGAGCGTGGTCGAGGGACTCCTCGGGCCGGGAGCCGTCCTGCCCGACGGCCCGCTCCGGCGGGAACTGGAGTCGGCCGCGGCCCGACGCGTCGACCACGGTCTCTTCCGCTCCGGGCTGGTCACCGAGCACCCCGCTGCCGGGGCCGCGCGACCCGGGAGCGCCTCGGACGCGGGACACGCCGACGCGAGTCACCGGCCCCGGCTCGACCGCCGTACCCCTCACGCCATGCTCCGCAAGCGGTCCAGCCGGGCCCGGCCACGCACCGGCCTCATGCGCTGACCACTCCGCCTCCGGCCAACCCGCCCCACAGCGCCGCGGGTTCGGTGCCGCATGCCCCCACGACCTCCGGACGGGCCGTCCCGTCCCCCGATCCCACCCAGGTGATGCCCATGACCTCCAGCACCCTTTTGCGCTCCGCGGCCCCGGCCGCCGACGTCCCGGCACCCCTCGCCGCCGCCCCCTCCGACACCCGCGCCCAACTCGCCGTCGCCGACGACCTCCTGGGCCTCCTGCGGACGACCACCACCGAGCCCCGCCCCGACGAACAGCTCGAAGCACTCACCCTGGCCGTCGCGGCCGACCTGCCCGTACTGCTGTGGGGCGAGCCGGGCATCGGCAAGACCGCGGCCCTGACCCAGCTCGCCGACTCCCTCGGCCTGCCGCTGACGACCGTGATCGCCAGCGTCCACGAACCGTCCGACTTCTCCGGCCTGCCCATCGTGGGCGACGACCCGGCGGTGCAGGGCGTGCCGATGGCGCCGCCGCGGTGGGCCGTGGAGCTGGTGCGGGCCGGGCGGGGGCTGCTCTTCCTGGACGAACTGTCCACCGCCACCCCCGCCGTCCAGGCCGCGCTGCTCCGGGTCGTCCTGGAGCGGAAGGTCGGTGCCCTCCAACTACCGCGCGGCGTACGGATCGTGGCCGCCGCCAATCCACGGGCCTCCGCCGCGGACGGGTGGGAACTGAGCCCGCCGCTCGCCAACCGGTTCGTCCATCTGCACTGGGCGCACGACCCCGAGGTGGTGGTGCGCGGGCTCGGCGGCGTCTGGCCCCGGGCGCAGATGCCCCGGCTGGTGCCCGACCGGCTGCCGGAGGCGGTGGCCCACGCCCGGCGCGCGGTCTGCGGCTTCCTGCAAGCCCGGCCGACGCTGATCCACCGGCTGCCGAGTACCGAGACACGACGCGGCGCCGCCTGGCCCTCGCCCCGCAGCTGGGACGCCGCGCTGACCCTGTTGGCCTTCGGCACGGCGGCCTCCGTGTCCCGGGAGGTGCTGGCGCTGCTGGTACGGGGCGCGGTGGGGGACGGCCCCGGGCTCGAACTCCTCGCCCACCTGGACCGGATGGACCTGCCGGACCCGGAGTCGCTGCTGGCCGATCCCGCCGCGGCCGAGCTGCCCGTGCGGGGCGATCTGCGCCAGGCGACGCTGGAGGCGGTGGTGGCCGCCGTCGGGGCGCGGCCGGAGCGGCAGCGGTGGGAGGCGGGCTGGGCGGTACTGGTCCGGGCTCTGGAGACCGGTGCCCCCGACCTGCTGGTGGCCCCGGCGGCGACCCTGGCGGCACTGCGGCGCGACGACTGGGAGGTGCCGGCCGGGGTACCGGAGTGAGCGGCGCCGGCCTGCTGGGCCGTGCTGTCGGAGGCACCGCTGTCCGAGGCACCACTGCCCGAGGCACCACTGCCCGAGGCACCGCTGTCCGCAGTACCGCTGTCGGCGGCACCGTCACCCGGAAGCGCGCTGTCGTCCGCTGCACCCGGCTGAGGGACACCGCCCTGGGCCGTCAGGTCCGCAGCCCCGGCGCCCGAGGACTCCGGCGCGTCGGACTGCACGGGGGCGGCGGAGCCCCCGTCGACGCTCCTCGTGGCGTTCTCGGGCTCCGGGTCACTCTCAGCGGCGGCCTGCTCGGCAACGCGCTCGTCCCCCGCGGCCTCCTCATCGGCGGCGGCCCCGTCGGACGACAAACTCCCCGCAACGGCGACCTTGGCCACCGAGCCGTCCTGCGCGGCGGCCCCGCGCCCCGATTCCTCGGTGCCGTCCTCGCCACCCTCGTCGTCCTCGTCGCCGGACTTCCCGGCACGGTCGACGTCGCCCTCGGCATCGGCGGACTCCCCGACACCGGAGGCACCGGCGGAACCCTCGGGGACGGCGGCGGAACCCTCCGGATCTGCCGCGCCCTCCGAACCGGCGGGGCTCACTGCCCCGGCGGACCCCTCATCCCCGGGCTCGGCGGACTCGCCGGCGGCATCGGCGCGCTCGGCCATCTCCGCCATCTGCCGCTTCAGGGCGACGGCGGAGAACCGCATGGTCGCCCCGCTCTCCAGGTCCCCGTTGTCCGTCTCCGGCTCGACCACACCGGAGGCGGCCGATGCGTCCGCCTGGGAGGACCGAGGCTGCTGCGGCTCGAAGCCCTCGGGCAGCCGCGGCATCGGAACGGGGTCACCGGTCGGCGGCGCGGGCTGCGCAGACCCGGCCGGGGGAGCGTACGCGGCCCCCTGCGGCGAGGTGAAGGACGCGCCCTGCGCAGGACCGTACGGAGTTCCCTCCGCCGGACCGTACGAGGCACCCTGGGCCGGAATGAACGGCGACGTGCCCTGCGGCGGCGTACTCATCGGTGGGGCGGCCGGCGGAGGCGGTGTCGGGCCCGGCACCGGGGTGCCCGTGGGGAACGGCAGCCCGGGAGCAGCCGGAACGCCCGAGTCACCGGCAGCGGCGGACCCGGCGGAACCGGGGGTCCCGGCGGAACCGGTGGACCCGGGGAAACCGCCAGCGCCGCCCGCGCCACCGGCACCCGTACCGCCCGCTCCCGACGCGTTCTGCGTGTACCAGGCGGGGGGAGCGTAGTCGATGGTGAACTCGCCGGTGGTCTCGACGGCCTCCGCGTCGGGCTGGTCATCGCCGGGTGTGTCCCAGCCCCCGCGCATCCCGTCCCGATCGCTGCTCACAGTTCCTCCTGGTGTGGTCGAGCACCCTCATGCCGTGCCGGGGCGACCATGTCGTGTCGTACCGAGTCGTCCGTAGTCGTTCGGGGCGGTCCGGTGCAACGGCTCTCCCCCCGGGACACCGACGCCGGTTCACGGGTCCTGCCATCGCGCCCGCTCCCAGCCTAATCACCAGGAGCCACACCACGGCAGGCCCGCCCACCTCTCCGCGCCCGCACACCAGGCCACGGCACACGCGCAGTCACCGGTCCACCCCGCGCGACCGCATACGACACCCCCGAACAAAAGGGACGGGCAAGGGCAGTTCAGTCCATCCGCCGGGGCGTACCCAACAATCCGATCTCGGCGTCGGTGGGTTGCGTCAGCACGTACTGCCGGTCACGGTCGGTACACCACAGGGTGACGCCGTCGGGCAGCCCCGGCAGCGACTCCACCTCGGTCCGCGACAGCCCCATCGTGCGCCCCAGTTCGGCCGCCTCGTCCGGCGAGACCCGCTGGATACCGGCGAGCCGTGCCTGCCGCAGCAGCCGGGGCGCGACCGGACTGAGATACGGCAGCAGGGTCAGCACCGACTGCCAGGGACCGGACACCACCCGCCCGCGCGGGGGCCGCATACCGCAGTCCCGCACCACCAGCACCGGCGTACCCGCGGAGGCACCCTGGGGCGGCACCCGCCCCACGTCGTACACGGACAGCCCGTTCTGCCCGCCGCCCATGGCATGCACCATCTGCATCCAGGCCTGCGGCCGCCCGGTCTCCACCGCGACCCGGGCACCGGTGGCGGCGGAGCGCAGCGCCATGACCTGCGCGGTCCACAGGCCGCCGATGAGCACGATGTCGTACGGCGTGGGGCGGTTCACCCCGAGGATGGCCGGCTGCCCCTCATTGTTGACGCCGACCACCACGCCGTCGTCGCCGATGGGCAGGGTCAGCGCGTCCACCTGGTCCATGGGCAGAGCGTGCCGCGGATGACGGGGACCGAGCAGACCGAAGCCGGTGCGCAGCCGCTCACCGAAGCCCGGACCGGACGGGGTGGGCGAAGTCGTCATGGTCATCAGCGGGCACCTCCGAGCGGCAGGGTGGCCAGAACACCGGGGAGTTGCTCACGGTCCAGGCGCGCGAGCCCGGTGCGTGCCTGCTGCGCCATACGCTCCAGATCGCGCCGCGCGTCGGTCAGTTCCTGCTTGCTGCGGCCGGTGATCCGTACGTGGCCGGTGACGGTCACGTCCTGCTGCGCGCCCTTGGCCAGCGTCAGGCTGAACGTCGTCGCGAGTGCGGGGACCGCGGTCAGCTGTGCGACGAGCTGGGCCAGCGAGCCGCCGGCGCCGCCGAGCTGGGGCCAGCGCCGCACCCAGTAGGTGGTGTGCCGGCGGTTGTCGCACCGCCAGCTGCGGCTGGACTCCTCGGTCCGCCGCTGCGGCGCCTCACCCCGCCCGGCCTGGGCCGTCACCATCGGGTTGGCACACGCGGACGTGGCGATGGCGGCCGTCAACTCCTCCTCGGTGAGCACGTTCGCCCGGAATCCGGCACCGGTCAGCCGGCTCGACAGGTGTTCGGCCGAGCGCGCCAGGCACTTCTGCGCCCCCAGCAGTCCGCCGCCGCGCGCGGCCACCGCCTCCGGACACAGTTCGGGGTCGAGCTTCAGTGCGATCCAGGTGATACGGACCGCGGGAGAACCGGTCTGGGCCTGCAGCGGCGCGTAGTTGCTGACGACCACCGACTGCTGGGGCAGGTGCAGCGCGGGCGCGGGCTGGGTGTGCACCACGATCTGCGCCGACTCCAGCCGGATGCCGTCGACTTCGAGGACGTCCCGGACGAGGGCTAGCGGCAGCGGTCGCCTTCCGTGCTCCGCGCGCAGCGCGTCGACGTCCGACTCGACCTGGATCACCGCGGTCAGGAAGCCTCCGTCGCCCACCATGCCGATCGGCCGCTGGTCGCGGTCACCTCGGTTGAAGCTGAACGTGCGCAAGGTGGGGTCGCACTCCACGGCGGGCGCGAGCCCGGAGTCCGTCCCTGGCGGCACCGGAGTGCTCGCGGCCCGCCGGATGCGGGTCCGCATGGCCAGCAGGGTGCCGAGCCACTCCGGCAGGGAGCGCCCCCGGCGCCGTACGACGGCGAGCACCATGAGCACCACGGAGAAGGGGGCGACGGCGACCAATGCGACCGTGCCGACGAGCCAGCCGCACAGTGCGAGGGCGCCGGCGATCTCCAGCAGCACAAGCCGCTGCACCGCGAACGAACCGCCGCGGCCGGAGCGGGATTCCAGGCGGGGTGTGAAGGCTCCCCGGTAGGGCGTGGGCGCCTGCTGGGCGCCGCCCCGCCCGGAGGAGGAGCCGTGGGCGCCCGGCCGGCGCGCGCCACCCGACCGTGACCCTGATTGCGATCGCGACCGGGTCCGCGTTGCGGAAGCCATCACTTCAAAACCCCCGAACTCTCCCGAAATCCCTTGCGCTCCGGTCCCTTCAAGCCCTGAGCACCCTACCCGTGCCACCAGCACGTCCTCGCAACAGGCATAGTAGGGGCCGGGTCTGACAGTCGAGGCACCAGAGGCAACCGAGGACGGGGGACGGATCTTCACAGGTCCCCCACGGCTCCGCAACGGGGAGAGAGCGGACACAGATGGCATCACGGCGGGACGAACTCAACGCCTACACCTTCGCGAAGCGCCGTACGCTCGCGTCCTTCCTGCAGCCTTCGCCCTCCGGCTCGGAGGAGGGCGCTCCCAAGCCGCTGGGCGCACTGGTCCCCGGTGTCGTCGCCGGTGTCGTGATCCTCGCGGTGTTCGGTGCGATCGGCATGTTCAGCCCGACGGCACCCAAGGGCTGGGACACCCCCGAGGAACACGTCATCGTCGCCAGCAAGTCGACCACCCGGTACGTCGTCCTGAAGACGGGCAAGCAGAAGCAGCTCCACCCCGTCCTCAACATGGCCTCGGCCAAGTTGCTCCTGGACCCCAGCAAGGCCAGCGTCATCACCGTCGACGAGAAGGTCCTGGACAGCGGCAAGCCTCCGCACGGCGCCACCATCGGCATCCCGTACGCGCCCGACCGCCTGCCCTCCCCGGACGAGGCCGAAGCCGCCAAGCGCTGGGCCGTCTGCGAGCGCCCCGCCGACGGCGGCCGGGCCATCCAGAAGGCGGCGTTCGTCCTGGCGAAGAAGGAGTGGTCCAGGACGGAGGGGGCCGACAGGCTCACCCGCGGCGACCTGATGTACGTCGTCGGTCCGGACGGCAAGACCCAGTACGTCGTCGACGCGCACGGCACGGCGTACAAGCTCGCGGACCCCGGCGACAAGGAACTCCTCAAGGCCCTCGACACCCGGGGCCGCGCTCCGCAGCGTGTCTCCCAGGAGTGGCTCGACACCCTCCACAAGGGCACCCCGATCGCCATTCCGCCGATCGAGGGCACGCCCGGCGCGAAGGCCGACGCCGGGATCATGCCCGCGCAGTACGACAAGGTCGGCGAGGTCATCAAGGCCTACGACGGACAGGTGTTGCGGTACTACGTCGTCCTGCGGGGGAAGGTCGCCCGCATCTCCGAGTTCACCGCCACGCTCCTGCTCAACAGCGGTCAGCTCGTCGGTGTCGGCCAGGCCGGTGAGGCGCAGCAGGTCAGCCCCGGCGCGGTCGCCGACAGCACGGCCTTCGACGACGGCAAGAACTGGCCGACGTACAGGCCGAGGACGGTGAACGACGGCTCCAGCGCCACCAGCGGCCGCAACACGGTCTGCAACGTGCTGCGATCGGTCGGCGCCAAGGGAGTGACGACCCTGTCCACCTGGGCCGGCAAGGACTTTCCCGCCCAGCTGCCCACCGGTTCCTCCAGCGCCTACGTCACGGCCGGTTCCGGCCAGCTCTACCGTCAGTTCCAGGGCACCGAGACCATGGCCGGCGGCGTCTTCCTCGTCACCGACACGGGCCTGCGCTACGCCCTGCAGTCCAACAGCGACAGCGCCACCGACGACAAGGGCATCGGCACCTCCGCCAAGAAGAAGAAGGAGGAACTGGCCGAGGCGAAGATCGCCCAGACCCGCCTCGGCTACGAGAAGCTCACGCCCACGCCCATCCCGTTGGAATGGTCGACCTTCCTGCCGACGGGTCCGCGCCTGTCGGAGGCGGCGGCGCGGCAGCCGCAGGGCTCGTAGCGGCGCGGAGGAGAACGGACTCATGCTGAAGGCAAGGACGTCGGGAGCCGCGGCCCGAGCGCTGGTCGTGGTCGCCGCGGCGACCCTCACCGCGGCGACCACCGTGCTCGCCCTGCCCGCTTCCCCGGCCCGGGCGGACGACGGCCAGTGCACCTTCCCGTCGAAGCCGTATTCGGGCCGGCCGTGGGCGCTGCAACGCGTCAACCTGGACGAGCTGTGGGCGCAGTCCACGGGCAAGGGCGTCCAGGTGGCCGTCATCGACACCGGCGTGGACGTCAAGAACCCACAGCTCACCAAGGCCGTTGCCGCGTCCAAGGGCAAGAACCTGCTGCCCCCCAAGAACCGCAAGGGCGAGAAGATAGACCGCGGTAACAAGTGGGGCACCACCGACACGGTCGGCCACGGCACGCGCGTGGCGGGCATCATCGCAGCCCGCCCGGCGAAGGGCACCGGTTTCGTGGGCCTGGCCCCGGACGCCACGATCATCCCGATCAAGCAGAACGACGCCGAGGGCGACGGCACGGCGGACACGCTGGCCGACGCGATCAAGTACGCGGTCCAGGCGGGCGCCGACGTCATCAACATCTCGCAGGACACGGCCGAGGCGCTCGATCCCAGGGACGCCACGCTGAAGACCGCCGTCGACTACGCCTTGAACCGGAAGGTCGTCGTCGTGGCCTCCGCCGGCAACGACGGCCTGGGCGGCAACGTCAAGGTCACGTACCCGGCGTCCTACGAGGGCGTCCTGGCGGTGGCGGCCTCCGACCGCAACAACGAACGTGCCGCCTTCTCCCAGTCGGGGGACTTCGTGGGGGTCGCGGCTCCCGGCGTGGACATGATCTCCACGGTTCCGGGCAACGGCCACTGCTCGGACAACGGTACGAGCTTCTCGGCACCCTATGTCGCCGCTGTGGCCGCCCTGTTGAAGTCCAAGTACCCCGACTGGACGGCCCAGCAGGTCGTCGCCCAGATCGAACAGACCGCGGAACGCTCGATCCCCGGGCGTGACCGGTTGGTGGGCTGGGGCGTGGTGAACCCCGTGAAGGCACTCACGGAGGTGGATCCGGCGCACCCCGTCGAATCCCCGAAACCCGAGAACGGGATGGCCAGGGGAGAGGCTCCGTCGGTCACCCCCCTGCACTTCGGTGAGACGGCCGAGGAACGCGACAGCCGCCTGGCGACCTACACGGTCGTGGGAGGTCTGGTGCTGGTGGCGGGCCTGGCGGGAACGGCCGTGGCCGTCCGGGACGCGCACCGCAGACGCGCCGGCCGCTCGCACACCTCCTGACGGCGGCTCTCGGCGGACTCGGCGCCGCCGGAGAGGAACACGGGACGGCGGCGGCGCCTCGCCGGGCACCGCCGCCGTACGTCGTACCGCTGGTCCGCCGAGAAGGGGACCGGCGTCAGCTCGCCGGTGGGGAGGCCTTGTCGTCGGCCTTGATGGCGAAGTCGATCTGGCTTCCCTTCACGGAGGAGACGGTCACCGTCACCCCCAGCGTGCTGCCGTCATCGGCGGTGAGCGTGCAGCGGGTGGTGGTGCCGACCTTGCCCGCGAGGTCCTCCGGACAGGTGATGTCCGGCTTCGGCCGACCCGTCTGGGCCGCGAGCTTCTCGGCTACCGTGTCGGCCAGCTTGCCGGCGGAGATCTTCGGCTCGGACTTCTCCACGGTGACCGATCCCGAACAGCCGACAAGCAGCACACCGGCGGCCACAGCCGAAAGACTCCATGCTGCTGCGGACGTGCGGGCTATCGCCATGGGGGGCTCCATTCCGGGTATCAGGACGAGAGAACGCCGGAAGCATACTGGCCCCCGAGAAGCTTCATGCATCCTCATCCCCCGTACGCCCCCCTTCACTTGATCCGCCGTAAATCCTCACCGGGAATCAATCGATCGGTCGAGGACGTCGCAAAGGCGTTTCAGCTTGGGCAGGACGTCTTCTTCCCGGAGCCGGCCTTTGGTCCAGGTGATGAGTTCGCCCGCATGGAATCGGAGCGGGTCGTCGGCGTCCGCCGCGCGGAGCACGGAACGCGTCACCGCGTGCGGAGCGGTGACGGAGAATACGGCGTAGTACGCCGTCTTCGTGAGGGAGCGCCCGGGGCCCGCCGACCCTACGGTTCGCACGTCGCGGTACTCGAAGCAGCGAACGCTATGGCCGCGATACCGCCCTTCGACCCAGTCCCAGACGCTCAGTCCCGACGACACGTCAGGAAACGGCGAGGCGCCCGCGTAACGGTCGGCGCCACCCGCGACCCGCGCACGGTACGTCCATCCCCGCCGCTGCGCCAGGGCGACGAGGGCGGAGACCTCCTCGTCGCCCCGGGAGTCCTCCCGTGCGCCGGACCAGCCGGCCCAGACGATCCCGCCGAAAGCGCCGCCGAAGACAGCGAAGACACCGGCCGCCGCCATGAGAAAGTAACGGCGCGGTATTTCCCGGTCGTTGACGATGACCACATCACGTCGTTTCGTCGGAGGCGGCAAGTCGTCGAAGTTCATTGCTGCGTTCGCCTTCTGATGCTCGTGGATGCCGATGCTACACTTCGCGCGCCGATCACCGAGTGCGTCAATGAGCACTGTTTCGGCAGGAGTTGAAGAAGGGGAGGGCAGCCGTGGCTGATCCTGATCTGGGTGCGGATTCACAGACTCTCAAAAAGGGCGCCAAAGACGTCGTCGAGGCCCTGCGCCCGACCGAGGGTTTCGATCTGGAGGAGTCGGCTGGACGCAGTTCCTCCTTCGGGCACTCGTCGGCGTCCTCGTCGTTCGTGGCGTTCTGCGCGACCTGGCAGGCCGGTGCGCAGATCCTCAGTGGCAGCACGGCCCAGCGCGCGGCGGGGCTGATCTCGGCGTCGGGCACCTTGACGGACACGGACGGACGGGTCCGGGACGCGGCCAACTCCGTCAAGACGTACCAGGGCAAGTAAGGCAGGAGCGGGGGAAGCAGTGGCAGCGGCACTCGGGTCGACGAAGGACCCCAAGGAGCTCATTCCCGGTGACGTACACGCGCTGACCGAGCTCGCAGACACCATGCAGCACTGGTCGGACAAGTTCGACAAGGTCGGGTCCAATCTGCGGGACGTGAAGGTCCCCGGCTGGCACGGACAGGCCAGCGACGCGTTCTGGAAGAGCCTGAACGACGAGAAGGGCAACTGGTACATCGCCTCGGACCACATGGCGGGGGCGGCCGGCGCCATCAAGTCGTACACCAGCGTGCTCCACTGGGCGCAGGGACAGGCGGCCGACGCGATAGAGAAGTGGGACAAGGGTGACCACGCGGGAGCCCAGCAGGTGCTCAGCACCGCGCGCACCCAGCTGGAGCACGAGGCCGGAACGCTGTCGTCCAAGCTGGAGAAGCTGTCCGGCGGCGCCAAGGACAGCCCGAGCTGGCTGACCCAGGCGCGGCAGCTCGCCAAGGATCTCGGGCTCGGCCAGACCACCGTCAAGGAAGACGAGCTGTGGCAGTACGGGAACAACCCTGCCGACAAGCGGAAGCGACAGTGGGGCTACCAGGATCCCAACGCCACGGCGGAAGACCCCAACGCGCCGAAGAAGGTCAGCTGGTCGGTGAAGATCGCCGAGGTCAGCGGCGGCGCCAGCGTCTGGTCCGCGGACGCCAAGGGCGAGACCACGGTGGGCGGCGTCAAACTGTCCGGCAACGCGGGCGTCTCGCTGCTCGGATATGACGCCTCCGCGGTCGCCGGCATCACCGACGGGAACCTGGAACTGAAGGGGACGGCCAGCGCATATCTCGCCAAGGCCGAGGCCGGGGGCAAGGCCGAGTACGGCATTCTCGGTCTCCAGGCCCAGGGAAGTGCCCTGGTGGGTGCCAACGCCGAAGTCAAGGGCACCATCGGGAAGGACGGCCTGCACGGGGGCGCGGAGGCTTTCGCCGGCGCGAAGGCCGAGGGGTCGGCCGCCGCGGACGTGGGCGGCATCGGTGCCGGTGTGACCGGCGAGGCGTGGGCCGGCGCGGGGGCTTCGGCCAGCGTCGACGTCGGCAAGGGCGACGACGGCAAGTACCACGTCGGCGGTGAGGTCGGTGTCGGCCTCGGACTCGGGGGGAAGGTGGGCTTCCAGGTCACCGTCGATCCGGGCGAGGTCGTCGACACGGTCGGTGATGCCGCGGACGCGATCGGCGATGCCGCGGGTTCGGCGTACGACAACACGCTCGGCAAGTGGTTCTAGGCTTGCGATGAGGCTCAGCAAGGAAGTGGGTTCACGATGACGGGCACGCTGCCGGTCAAGATCTCGTTCTCGTTGCCGGACGGCTGGCGGTCCGCGCCGCCGGACGAGGTGGGGGCGCCCGATGCGGCCTTCGTCGCGCTCCACCCCGCCTCCATCGACGGCTTCACGGCGAACATCACCATCGCCGGCGGGATGCGCAACGACAGCGCCACCATGCGGCAGATCGCCGACGAGTCGGTACGGCGCCTCGGACAGGCCGGCACCGTGGAAGTCACCAAGCAGGAAGAGGTCGGCACCCCCGACATCCCGGGGCTGACCGACTCACCGGGCGTCGTCCAGAACCTGCGCCTGTCGACCACTCTGCACGGAGAACCGCTCGAACTGGTCCAGAGCCAGGTCTACCTCGGCCTGGAGGACGTGGACCGTCCGTCACAGCGGGCCGTGATCGAGCTGGTGCTCACGGCGAAGCCGGAACAGTTGACGGCGGTGCTGGACGACTTCAAGCAGTTCGTCCGCTCCGTACGCGCGGACCAAGCCGCCTGACGCCGGGGCCGGGTCTCAGACCGCCGACCAGACCTGCGGCGGGATCCGGTCCAGCACGTCGCACAGGTAGTCGAGCCGCTCGTCGAAGTCCTGCGCGCTCAGCCGGCCGCGGCGCCAGGTGAGCAGCTCGTCGTTGTGCAGCCGGATCGGAGAGTCCTGCACGGCCTGCGGCTGCGCGGTCAGGAAGGGAACCACCTCGCCCGACAGTGCGCTGCGGGCGAACGACTCGTCGTCCGTGATCACCCGGAACGCCTCGTCGAACTCCGGCACGCCGACCTGGACCACACGGCCCCGCTGTGTCACCCCGTCGAGCGTCTGCGGCCGTCGCACCATCAACTCGGGCCCGGTGCCCGGCGCGGCGACCGCGAACACCGTCCAGAAGACGGGCTGATTGCGTCCCGGGCCGTCGTGGACGCTGAGGGTGCCGGTCACATACTCGAAGCAGCGGAAGCCGCGGCCCCGGAACTCCCCCGTGATGTAGTGCTCGGCCCGGAGGTTGCGCCCGCTGACGGGCAGCGGTGCCATGCCGCAGAGCCCATCGATCAGGCCGTACGTGGCCTGCTGGTAGCCGTAGCCGCGCTCCTGCGCGAGGTGGATCGCCGCTGCTCTCTCCTGCACGCCGCGCGCCCGGTTGCGCTGGGCGCGGACCATCATGGTGATGACGAGGGCGAAGATCCCCGCCACGACCAGGATCATGAGCACAGGCATCAGTACGGTCATGGGACGCGATTATGTCCGATGACCCGCGCTGCGGGCCGGGCGCCGTGCCCGGGTAGCCGCGGGCTGTGGAGGTTCGATGAAGATCGAGCCCTGCGGTCGGGGCTCACCTGCCCCGAGGACAGCCAGCACATGTCCGGCTCCGTTGACTTGGCGGCCACTGTCCTGACGCGGCTTTCAGGCGAGATACACCGCCTGGAATCGCCGGAGAGCAGACTCGATTGGCCGTGGAGATTTGTTGCGGATCGTATGAGGGTGATGCGCTGATGCCTTTCGGGGGACCTCTTGGTTGACCGTTGGATTAGTGGGGCGTGACTGCGTCGCGGCGGTGCGCGTTCGCCCGCGACAAACAGGCAATTCCGGCAAAGTTCGGTACCTGTCGCTGAAGGCGAGACCGAGTCAACACACCTGCTTGGTTGGACCCGTTGGACGGGTTGACTAGAGTGGTAAACGCGTTGTGAGACGCGGCTCGCTTTGCGATCGTACGGCGAGCGGTTGGTCGGCCCTCGCTCCGGAGGAGCCGATGGATGTACGGGGAAACGGGGAGGAGCGTCGTGCTTCCGTCAGACATGGTGGGGGGCGTGTCGGCGACCAGGGCGGCGAACCTGGAGGCCAGTGGAGAGGCGCTGGACAAGTTCGTGGGCCAAGTGGACAAGGTGCTGAGCGCGCTCGAAGGGTCCGCGGGCAACCCGGCGAAGGTCGGTGCTCAGACGATCAGGGCTACGTCGCTGACGTCGGGTGGGGAGAGCGAGTTCCCTGAGGCGCACGGTCTGTACAAGCAGTACAGCAGGGTTCATCACGAACTCACGACTCTGTCCAAGAGCTTGCACCTGCAGATCGAGGCGATCGGCATCGCGGTCACCGGTGCCCGGAGGGGCTTCGACAATCTGGAAGAGGAGCAGCGTCAGCGGTTCTGGGCGATCCAGGCGGAGATCAAGAAGCTCGAGCCCAGGGCAAACGCCAAGCAGCACGCCAGCAGCGGCACCAAGACGAAGGCGTGACGATGACGGACAAGCAGCACAAGGACGATCTGGATCGCGTCTCTCAGCAGAACTCCGTGACGGACATCGTCCGCGGTATCGAAGACGGACCGCTCGGTGGATTCCTCAATGGCATGGTGCGCTCCGTCGTCGAGACCACGCCCTTCGGGCGAGCCGTCGCCGCCAGGACCGACTTCGACAAGCGCGACCTCGACCTGAACCAGATGATCGATCTGGTCGAGCAGACCGATCCGGAGGACCTCGAATCCTCCGGCAAGGCTCTTTGGGACGCGCGCGATGCCATCAAGAAGGCCGCCGACGATCTCAAGGCCTCCATCGACAAGGTCCACTGGGTGGGCGTGTCGGGAGACCAGTTCCGCGCGTGGGGCGACAACCTCGTGACCAACACTCACCATCTGAGTGAGTTCGCCGGGGCTGCGGGTGACCAGATCACCGCCGCCGCCGTGGGCCTCGCGGCCGTGCGAGGTGGGATGCCGGCTCGTGACACCAGGGCAAACCCGAAGCGGCCCGAGAAGTTCACCGAGGCCGAGAAGGCCGCCAACAAGACGGAGTACGAGCAGGCCGTTCAGGTGGAGAAGCATCGCCAAGAGGCGATCAACCAGATGAACCGGTTGGCGTCGTACTACGCGGTCTCAGAAGAGGTCTTGGCGGCCCTGCCCGCCAAGGACAAGACACCGAACTTCAGTTCGGTGCCCGATGTGGGAGTGCCACGGCCCTCACGTCGGTTCAGCGAGGGTTCTCCCACGCCCGGCACCGGGTCGCACGCAGCGACAGGCTCAGCACCCGCCGTTGGTCACCACTCACCTGTGGTGGGGGCGGACAATGTGGTCCACCACGTCACCGCCGACACCACCCAGCCTCACGTGCCGACGACGCACAACAACCACACCGTCCCGCCCCCTGTGGAACCGCCCGTCGGTACGAACATCGACAGCACCGGCACGCTGCCGCCGCCCACGACCACGCACACGACCGGCCCCACCCCGCCGGTCACCGGAACGCCCCCGGTAGGCGGCGGTCAGTCCGACCCGCTGGGTGGCGCCGGATACCGGGTTCCACTGCCGAATCCAGCATCGGGCCGAAGCCTGAGTGGTTCGGCTGGGTACCGTACCCCTCCCTCCGCTCAGGGGCGGGCGGGCGCGGCCGGGCTGACGAATCCCCAGGGCCCCGGACGCACCGCGGCGCAAGGGCCCATGAATCAGATGGGGCGTGCCACGTCGACGGGACAGTCGGCCGGCAGGGGTACGGCGTCGCCTATGGGCCGTGCGGTCACAGGCGGTACACCACGGCCTGGCGGCACGGCGGCACCTCGGGCGAACACCACGCCGGCCACTGGCGCCGGCCGTTCCAACGGAGTCGTCGGTGGGCGCCCCACGGCCGCCGGTGGTCCGGCGAAGGGCGGGGCGAGGATTCCCCGTGGCACGGTCATCGGGGCTGAAGGACAGGCGAATTCTCAGTCCACGGCCGGCCGGCTCGGTCAGCGTGGTGTCTTCGGAGCGCCCGAGTCCGCGGCGCGGCCCGGCGCGAAGCCGACCGGGTCTCGCACGGGTACGGGTGGGGCCGAGGCCGTCACGGGCAAGCCGGCTGCGCGGAACTCCGCAGGGGGCGCCGAGCGGAGCGGTATGACGCGCGGTGGTGCCGGTCTCGTGCGCGGCGCCGGCCGCAAGGGGAAGCCCGAGGACGCGGACGAAGAGACACAGCTGCACGACAAGCCCCGGCGTGATGTGCCGCCGGTTGCGAACTGACCGCGAGCGAGGACACAGAAGACGATGAAGTCAGGGATGAGCCGACGAGCCGAGCGGACTACGCTCCACGGGACGCGCGGTGGCAGACGAGTGCGTGCTGTGGGCGCGGCCGTCGGTGCCCTGGTGGCGGCGACCGTGGTGTTTGCGCCGGGTGCTGTCGCGGATGATGTCCAGGCGAAGCAGTGGTACCTGGGTCCGATGCAGGCCGAGCAGATGTGGAAGGTCAGCACGGGGAAGGGCGTGAAGGTCGCTGTCATTGACAGCGGGGTGAACGCGGCCACGTCGTCGCTCAAGGGGCAGGTGCTGACGGGCGAGGTTCCGGAGACCGTTGCCTACCGTGCCACGGATGACTATGACGGTCACGGGACGACCATTGCCGAATTGATCGCGGGCACGGGTGCGGGCGGTGGGCTGAAGGGGCTAGCTCCCGGGGCGAAGATCGTTCCATATCGTGTCAAGTTCGATGACTTGAAGGGCAGTGCCGCTGAGCTGAACAGAACGCCGGAGCCCGCGGAGGCGATCAGGGCAGCGGCGGACACCGACGTGAAGATCATCAACATGTCCTTCGGTGCGCAGGGGCCGAGCTCCAAGGAGGAGGAGGCTGTTCAGTACGCCGCTTCGAAGGGCAAGCTGCTGATAGCCGCTGTCGGTAATGACGGCCGGAAGGCGGGAGACACCATCGGGTACCCGGCCGCCTACCCCTACGTGGTAGGTATCGCATCGGTTGACAAGTCCCTCACGGTGTCGAAGTTCTCCTCGTCCGGTAACTACGTAGACCTCTCGGCCCCGGGCCAGGGCTTTCCTGGCTGGTGCGACGGAAACTTCCGCTCCTACTGCGACGATGTGAACGGTACGAGTTCGGCAGCCGCCATCGCCTCCGGTGCCGCCGCCTTGATCTGGTCCGCGCACCCTGACTGGACGGTGAACCAGGTTGCCCGCTCCCTGATCGATACCGCAGGTCGCACCTGGGCGAAGAACGACCCGAGCAAGTACGCCGGCTACGGGCTCATTCGTCCCCGTCTCGTGCTGGCGAATCGGAACTACAACGCGGGCCCGGCCAATGTGGACCCGCTCGCGGCGGAGAACGGCGGCGACCTCCTGGCCAAGTCCGCGGCGTCCTCCACGTCTTCTTCCTCCTCCTCGTCCACCCCTTCCTCCTCCGCATCAACCCCGTCACAAGCCCCTGAAAAGGGTTCTACCGGCGGTACTTCGGCGGCAGGATCGAGCACGGAGTCGTCGAACGACAACACCACCCTCTGGGTCGTCCTCGGCGCCGTAGCAGCTGTCGTCGTGATCGGCGGTGGGGGCGTGGCCGTCGCGCGGGCGCGGCGTGCCAGGTGACGCCGTCAGCCGTCTGTAGCCCTGTGCTCTTCGGATAGGGCGTGCAGTACGCGCCCGCCGCCGTCCGCACTGTGCGGTAGTGGGCCGGGACAGTTGGACCAACGAGACAGACAGAGAAAGGGCTGAGATGGCCGAGAACAAGCAGAAGCTCGAAGATGCCGCAGTAATCCACCTCCAGAAGCAGATGCTGGAGAAGTACGACGGCATCCGGAAGCGGGTGCACGGGCTGCAGGGCGTGATCGACGGCCTGGAGGGCCAGTGGCACGGTATCGGCCGTGCCGCCTTCGACTCGAAGCAGTACGAGATCAACCAGTCGCTGCAGGCCATCGGCGGCATCCTCGGTGACGTCATCGAGGCCATGACCGCGACGCGCAACATCAAGGACAGCAAGGAAGACGAGGTCCGCGCGGCCGTCAACAAGATCGACGTGCGGGACGGCGCTCCCACCGTGTCCCCGCTCAGCTCGTACTGACCGAGCGGCACCCACGACCTCAGCCGGGCACCCCGGCGCATCCATCTGACACACCAGTGAGACGAGGTAACCGGAATGGCCAACAACGCTGACGGCCTGTCAGTCACTTATGACGGGCTCGACGTCGCGGCGACCAAGATCGGCAACGAGGCGAGCCTGCTCGAGCAGGACCTGCAGGAGCTGCGTCGTCTGGTCGTGAGCAGCCTCCAGTACTGGGAGGGCCAGGCCCAGGACACCTTCCACGAGAAGCTGAACCGCTGGGACAAGGAAGCGAACGACATCCACCAGGCGCTCAGCGGCATCGGACACGTCGTCGCCCAGTCCGGCGGTACGTACATGGAAGGCGACAAGAAGGCGGCCAGCTACTTCCGCTAGGCCGAGGGTCGCGGAAGCGACGAAGCCACTGCAGGGTGGGCGCGCGCGGGAGGCGCCCACCCTGTTGTGGTGTCCGGCACGAGGCTGATCGGGAAGCACGGGTGGAGGCCCGGCTCGCATGGCGTGAGCCGGCCCACGCTTCCTGAGGTGCCCCCTTGCCGCCCACGGGCTCGATCACGCATCGGGCACCGCAGCCGGCAGGTCGGCTTCCGAGGCGCAGCCTGCCTCCTGGGCCACCTTGCGGGAGACGGAATTGAGGATCACCATACGGTCCTTGTCGATACTGTTCCCGCGCAATTGGGCACCAGTGGAAGAGAGTTCCGCCTTCACATACTTGGTGTCACCGATGTACGCGTCCTTGGACCCTGCTCTGGTGGGACACCGGAAAAACAGGTCGGCGCCATCACGGCCCACTTGGGCATACAGGCCTACGGGGTATCGGGTTTTGCTGCTGCCGGCTTCTTTGTCGGATGCCGCAGGGTAACTTTGGGATGCCGTGAAACGGATCTCGAGAAGGGGCTTTCCGCTCTCGTCACCGGTCTTGTACACCCAGCACGCTGCGCGCTGACGATACTCGTCGTGCAGGTGCCTGACCGCGTTCTGCACGGAAAACGTACGAGGCTGTCCTGCCTCGTCTGCACCCGTGGACTCGTCCAACTGATCGGTACCAGCAAGGTTGTGCAGCGATTTCCTGGCCGAAGCGTCGAGCGCACCGTCGCACACCCTGCTCGCTGTCGCGCCAGACGTCTCCGCCCGCCCCTGCTCAGAATCACTGCTGCACCCTGCGACAAGAAGCGCCACAGCGGTAAGAGCGAGAACCGTCCCGTATGTACCGTTCCCTGTGATTCGCAGCACTTTACGCCCCTGCTCAGTCTTTATAAGGAGGCCGACCACGCTGGTCGTTCTCGTGGGAGCCGGTGCCCGGACAAGTGCTGCTCCCACTCATCCCACGCCATGCGCGGTTCCTCCCGTCTTCGCCCCGGCCGACGCGCGGAAGCCTCGTCAGATCAGCGGTGTCTACGTGCCTCAGCTCTCCGCATCCACCAACCCGACCTGAACCATCGGCTTCCCCCGCTTCCTGGACACGAAGATCCCCCGCCCCGGCGGCATCGGCCGGGGCCGGACGCCGCCCAGGAGGTCGCCCTCGGCCGGGTCACCCGCGAGGACCACGCCCTGGGCGCCGAGTTCCTTGATGCGCTGCATGAAGGACTCGTAGCCGGCGCGGCCGGCACCCGCTGTGGAGCGGGCGATGATGAAGCGGACGCCGACGTCGCGGGCGAACGGCAGCAGTTCCGTCAGGCCCGCCAGAGGGTTGCCGCTCGACGTGGACACGAGGTCGTAGTCGTCGATGACGACGTACACCGTGGGGCCCCGCCACCAGCTCCGGTTGCGCAGCTGCTCCGGGGTCACGTCGGCGGTCGGGGTGCGGCGCTGCATCAGGTCGGCCAGTGCGTCCATGTGGTGCTGCATCTGGTTCGACATGGGGATGTACTCCGCCAGGTGGGACTTGGGGGTCACCCCGAGCAGCGAGCGGCGGTTGTCGACGACGAAGAGCTTGCAGGTGTTGCCGTCGTACCGTTCGGTCAGGCGCTTGATCAGCAGCTTCAGCAGGTTCGACTTGCCGGACTCGCTCTCTCCGAAGACCAGGAAGAACGGGTCCTGTTCGAAGTCCACGAACACCGGTTCCAGGTTGTCCTCGTCGAGGGCGAAGGAGATGCCCCGGTCCGGGAAGCGGTCCCCCGGCGGAAGCTGCGTCGCCGGGAACTCGCGGGGCAGCAGCCGAACCTCGGGCGCGCCCGGCTCCTGCCAGTGGCGGGTGACCTCGGCCGCGAGGGCGGTCGTAGCCTCCGCGAGGTCCGTGTCGGACGACAGGCCGTCGATGCGCGGGACGGCGGCCATGAAGTGCTGCTTCTGCGGGGTCTGACCGCGGCCCGGAACACCGGTGGGCACGTTCGCCGCGACCTTGCGGTCGATCTCGGAGTCCATGGGGTCGCCCAGCCGCAGCTCCAGGCGGTTCATCAGGTGGTCCTTCAGGTTCGCGCGGACCTCCATCGAGCGCGATGCGGTGAGGACGAGGTGGATGCCGTAGCCGAGGCCGCGCGCGGCGATGTCCAGCACCAACGGCTCCAGCGCCTCGTAATCCGTGCGGAAGTTGCCCCAGCCGTCGATGACCAGGAAGACGTCGCCCCAGGGCTGGTCGGCCACCGAGATGTCCCCGCGCGCCCGACGGGCGCGGAACTCCGCGATGGAGGAGATGCCCGCCGAGCGGAAGTACTCCTCGCGTCGGGTCATGACGCCGTACACCTCGGCCGTCGTGCGCCGGACCTTCTCCGGGTCCAGACGGGACGCGACACCACCCACATGCGGCAGGCCCGCCACCGAGGCCATGCCGCCACCACCGAAGTCCAGGCCGTAGAACTGCACCTCCCACGGCGTGTGGGTCAGCGCGAACGACGCGATGATCGAGCGCAGCAGTGTCGACTTGCCGGACTGCGGGCCGCCGATGATCTGCATATGGCCGGCCGCGCCGCCGAAGTCCAGCCACAGCGGGTCGCGCCGCTGCTCGTACGGCTTGTCGATCAGGCCGGCCGGGATGACGAGCCTGCCCGCGCCCTCGTAACCCGGCTGGGTCATACCGCGGCCGGGCACCGGGGCCAGCCCCGGCAGCAGTGTGTCGAGCGACGGCGGGCTGTCCAGCGGGGGCAGCCACACCTGGTGGGCGGCGGGGCCCTGCGCCTCCAGACGCCGCACGATCACGTCCAGGACGGTGTCGGCGAGCGCGTCGTCCTGCCGCTTGCCGCTCTCCTCCTCCTGCCGCTGCTGCGGGATCGGCGCATACTGCACGGGGACCTCGGCCGCCGTGAACAGGACCGGACGGCGGTCGACGGGCAGCGGGCCGCCGAGCGCCGCGGCCTGCTGGGAGCTGGTGCGGTACACCCCGGAGACGTACGCGGCCTTGAAGCGCACCATCTCGTCCGTGCCGAACTTCAGGAAGCCGGAGCCGGGGACGTTCGGCAGCTCGTAGGCGTCCGGGACGCCGAGCGCCGCGCGGGACTCGGCCGCCGAGAACGTCCGCAGACCGATGCGGTAGGAGAGGTACGTCTCCAGACCCCTCAGCCGGCCCTCCTCCAGGCGCTGAGAGGCCAGCAGCAGGTGCACGCCCAGCGAACGGCCGATACGGCCGATCTGCACGAACATCTCGATGAAGTCCGGCTTGGCGGTCAGCAGCTCGCTGAACTCGTCGATCACCAGGACGAGGGAGGGGATCGGCTGCAGCGGGGCACCGGCCGCGCGCGCCTTCTCGTAGTCGTGGATGTTGGCGTAGTTGCCCGCGTCGCGGAGCATCTCCTGGCGGCGGTTCAGCTCACCGCGGATGGAGTCGCCCATGCGGTCGACGAGGGTCAGATCGTCCGCGAGGTTGGTGATCACGGCCGCCACGTGCGGCAGTTGGGCCATGCCCGCGAACGTGGCACCGCCCTTGAAGTCCGCGAGGACGAAGTTCAGCGTCTCCGAGGAGTGGGTCACGGCGAGACCCAGGACCAGCGTGCGCAGCAGCTCGGACTTGCCGGAACCGGTCGCACCGACACACAGGCCGTGCGGGCCCATGCCTTCCTGTGCCGCCTCCTTGAGGTCGAGCATCACGGGACGGCCGTCCTCGCCGACACCGATCGGCACGCGCAGCCGCTCCGACTGCGAGCGGGGCCTCCAGGTCCGCTTCGGGTCGACCGAGGCGGCGTCGCCCAGGTTCAGCAGATCGGTGAACTCCAGGTTGGCGAGCAGCGGTTCGTCGTCGTCACCGCCCGATGCCATGCGCAGCGGCGCCAGCTGACGCGCCAACGCCTCCGCCGCCTCGTACGAAAGGACGTCCGGGGTCCCCTCGTAGACCATGCCGTGGGCGGACTCCAGGCGCAGTTCCTTCGGCTGCACGACGACCGACAGGTCGCCGCGCCCGATGGTGAGGTCACCCGGTACGACTTCCAGGACCGTCACGCCCTGCAGGCCCTCGGGGCCGGCCAGCAAGGAGGTGGGAGGGAGGGAGACGCCGTCGAGCACCACCACCAGATGAGGCTGTTCCGGAACGGCCGGACCGGAGGGGTGGAAACGCGGGCGGCCCTCCAGGCGCGAGGCGAGGCGGTCCTCCAGTTCCACCGGGTCGCTGCTGATCAGGCGCATGCTGCCGGCGCCGTCGGTGACGCCAGGGGCCTGCACGTGCGGCAGCCACTTGGCCCACTCCCATTCGGGTGCCGACTCGCGTGCGGTGACGACGGCGATGACCAGGTCCTCGGGGGAGTGCAGCGAGGCCAGGGAGGCGGTGACGGCGCGGGCGGTGCCCCGCACGGTGCCCGGTTCGCCGCTGACCGTCACGTGGTAGAAGGCGCGCAGCGACACCGCCATCGGCAGGTCGTCGAGGGTGCTGTGCGTCGCCAGGAAGCGCTGCATCGCGCCGGCCGTCAGGGGCTCCAACTCGTCGACCGGGCCGGTCTGCGGCGGGATCAGGGGCGTGGCCAGGGCCTGCGGGCCGAGGCCCACACGCACCTGCCCGAAGTCCTCGTCGGCGGTGCGCCGTTCCCACACCCGGCTGCCCTCGGCGACCAGGGCCCACAGTTGCTCCGGCGAAGGGTGCAGGTAGTACTGGGTGTCGCGCTGGGCCTTCGCGGTCTGCACGGCGGCGCGTCGGGTCTGTGACAGATAACGGAGGTAGTCACGGCGCAGGTCGGCCATCTGCCCCTGGTTGCCGCGGCGGTAGCGGACCAGCATCGAGATGCCCATGGCGATCGTCGAGGCCACCATCACCAGGCCCATGATCTTCATGAAGGGCTGGGCCTGCGGGTTGAAGAAGAACACCACGGATCCGCCCATGCCCAGCATGGGCAGGAGCTGCATCAGTGCGCCTTCCTGCTGACCGCGCGGGAGTTCCGGCGGAGCCTGCAGCACGACCTCGTCCGTGGGCACTTCCTTCGGCAGTGCCCGCGGTGGGCGCTTGACGACGATGTGGCTCACTACGCACCAATTCCCTTGCCGGACCGAGATGTTTCATCCGCCGCCCCGTGTCAGGCGGACGTCGATCGCGAACCGCGATCCTACTGACAACCGCTGACAACGGCGGGCGGTAGGGTGCCGGTGAAGCGCGTGAGCAGTTGCGAATCGTTCCGGGAAAACCCGGGCAATCCGCACCTGTTCGAAGCAGGCGCCTCCCGTGGGTCCCGGCCAGAACCGCTCGGTCGGGCGGTGGAGCGGGAAGGCGTCGCACAACTTACACAGCATCTTTACGGGCGGAAGGTGCGCGGTGGCACCGTAGGCCGCCCCACCACCGACGAGGGGGAACAGCAGGTGAGCATGACGGCCTCCGCGCCGGCCGGCGCGACCGGTGGACCGGGCACCGGAGCCCCTTCGGGGGCGGGCACGGGCTTCGGTTTCTGCCGCGTCACCATCGTGGCGCCCGACAGCCGCATCGACGTCGCGCTGCCCGACGACGTACCGGTCGCCGACCTCTACCCGGAGATCCTGCGCCTGTCCCAGCAGAGCCCCGCCGAGGGTGCTCCGGTCGGCTACCACCTCGTGCGCCGTGACGGCACCGTCCTCGACGGCGCCCGGTCCTTCACGGCCCAGCGCATCCTCGACGGCGAACTGCTCACTTTGCGGCCGTTCGCCGAGTCCCTGCCCCCGGCCGTCCTCGACGACGTCTCCGAAGCGGTGGCCGCCGCCGTCACCCGGGACCGCACCCTGTGGAGCGGCGACCTCACCCGCGCCGCCGGTCTCGTCGCGGGCGGCGTTCTGCCCGCGCTGCTCGCGTTCGTGGCCTGGAGCTCGCAGATCCGGCACGACATGCACAGCCTTCAGGGCGTCATCGCGGGCGTCTGCGGCATCCTGCTCGTCACGATCGCGTGCGTACGCGCGCGTGTGTACGACGACCGCGGGTCCGCCGTCGCGCTCGGACTCGGCGCCCTGCCCAACGTCGCCGTGGCCGGCTCGGGCCTGCTGTCGCTCTCCGCCGGTGAGGGCATCGGGCGACTGCAGTTCCTGCTCGCCTGCACGACCGTCCTGGTCGCCTCCCTGGTGCTCACTCTGGTGTCGCCGGGCGGCGACGGACCCTTCGTGGCCTTCGTCTTCGCCTCCGCCATCGGTCTGATCACGACCTTCATCGCGATCCTCACCGAGCTGAAGCCCATCGAGACGGCTGCCGTCTGCGCCCCGCTCTCCGTCGTGGCGCTGGCCTTCCTGCCCGGCCTGTCCATGCGCTTCGCCCGGCTGCCCATCGGCTTCGAGCCGCCCAACCCGTCCCGAGGCGGCTACGACACCGGTGAGCCCGCCCCCCAGGAGCCCGTGGACGTCGAGCGCGTGGCCGCCCAGGCCCGGCGCGGCCACGAACTCCTCGTCGGCCTCGTCGGCGGCTGCGCCCTCGTCGCGGTGGGCGCGTCCATCGTCCTCGGCTTCTCCAGCAACGTGTGGGCCCAGCTGCTGGCTCTCGCGACCGGCGTGGCGATGCTCATGCGGGCGCACCTGTTCCGTTACACCGCACAGGTCGGTGCCACGCTGGCCGCGGGCCTCGCCGCCATCGTCTTCCTCGGCCTGGGGCTGGCCCTCAACCCGCCGCGGGACTACCTGGTCGATGCCCTCCGGGGCGACACCGCGGCCCTCGACATCCGGAGCGTCTGGCTCGCCGCCGCCGTCGCCGCGGCCACCGCCCTGGTCACCGCGATCGCCCTGATCACCCCACGGCGCGGTGTCACCCCCTTCTGGGGGCGCTTCCTGGAGATCGCCGAGAGCTTCGTCCTGCTCACGCTGATCCCGCTGGCCCTGGCCGTCTTCGACGTGTACGCGCAGGCGCGGGCCATGACCAGCTAGGAGCCGGACGACGGAAGGGCGTCGTCAGTGGCGAGGAGCCGGACGGCAAAAGGGCGGCACGCGCGCGTGCCGCCCTTCCTCATGCGTGGCTCCCTACACGTCCAACCCCCCGTTATGAGCCATAGGCTCAAGATCGAACTCCCCGTCCCGAGCCCCCAGCACGAACGCCCGCCACTCCGCCTCGGTGTAGCGCAGCACCGTGTCCGGGTCGAGTGAGGACCGCATCGCCACCGCCCCGCCGGGCAGGTACGCGATCTCGACCCGCTCCTCGTGCTCCTCCGTGCCCGGCGCGCAGTGCCACTCGACGCCGGAGATGTCGAGGGCGTACAGCTCGTCCCGCTCCCGTTCCTTGCGCGCCTTGATCTCCGCTTCCGTTTCCGCCATCGTGCAGCGACCCCTTCCCGAGGTAGGTACGGTCCCGGCGCTCACCCTAGTGGCCGGGGCCGCCCCACCAGGACGGTTCGCCGACCGGGCGCAAGGTGCCCGCCATCGCCTGGTACCCTGAGTGACGGCCGTTTGTGTACGCACCCCCGGAACCGCCCCGTGCTCGTTCTGGAGGCCGCGCCCAGCGGATCCCCGCCTCCCGAGTAACGGAAGCTCCCCCGAGACGTAGACCGGGGGCACTCGGTGGCACTCAACAGACTATGAGGAGTACGCGTGTCGCTCGACGCCGCTACGAAGAAGCAGATCATCGCCGAGTTCGGTACCAAGGAGGGTGACACCGGCTCCCCCGAGGTCCAGGTCGCTCTGCTCTCCCGTCGGATCTCCGACCTGACGGAGCACCTCAAGACCCACAAGCACGACCACCACTCCCGCCGTGGCCTGCTGATCCTCGTCGGTCAGCGCCGCCGCCTTCTGCAGTACCTGGCGAAGAAGGACATCCAGCGCTTCCGTACGCTGGTCGACCGCCTCGGCATCCGCCGCGGTGCGGCGGGCGCCCGGTAAGACGCCATGAGGGGAGCGGTTCCCGAAAGCACTCGGGGGCCGCTCCCTTTGCCGTATGCGGGGTACAAGCCGCATACGGACCCCTCCGCCGTACGAGCGGAGACGTGCGAGACGTGCGGAGTGTCACTCACGCTTTGTAGTGTGGTAGCACAACGCAATACGCACGACACGGAACGACGTACGGCACAGCACCACGACGTACGGCACTGAACGAGGAGGAGCGCACCCAGCCGCCGCCGGTCCTCGGTAGTGGCCCCCGGGGGGAAGCGAGCCCCGGGTGCTTCGATCGAAGACCGGCCCGCACCGCACGGAGCGCTTCTCCGCCACCGTCCCCCTGCCACACGGGCAGCCAAGGGACGAAAAGACGATACGTAACGGAGAAAACGCTAGTGGAGAACGAGACCCACTACGCCGAGGCCGTCATCGACAACGGCCCCTTCGGCACCCGCACCATCCGCTTCGAGACGGGCCGCCTGGCCAAGCAGGCCGCCGGCTCCGCCGTGGCGTACCTGGACGACGACACCATGGTGCTGTCGGCCACCACCGCCTCCAAGAACCCCAAGGACCAGCTCGACTTCTTCCCGCTGACGGTGGACGTCGAGGAGCGGATGTACGCCGCCGGCAAGATCCCCGGCAGCTTCTTCCGCCGTGAGGGCCGGCCGTCCGAGGACGCCATCCTCACCTGCCGCCTCATCGACCGTCCGCTGCGCCCGTCCTTCAAGAAGGGCCTGCGCAACGAGATCCAGGTCGTCGCCACGATCATGGCCCTCAACCCCGACCACCTGTACGACGTCGTGGCGATCAACGCCGCGTCCGCGTCCACGCAGCTGGCCGGTCTGCCCTTCTCCGGCCCGATCGGCGGCGTCCGCGTCGCGCTGATCCGCGGCCAGTGGGTCGCCTTCCCGACGCACACCGAGCTCGAGGACGCCGTCTTCGACATGGTCGTCGCCGGTCGCGTCCTGGAGGACGGCGACGTCGCGATCATGATGGTCGAGGCCGAGGCCACCGAGAAGACCATCAAGCTGGTCGAGGGCGGCGCCGAGGCGCCGACCGAGGAGGTCGTCGCCGCCGGTCTGGAGGCCGCCAAGCCCTTCATCAAGGTGCTGTGCCGCGCGCAGGCCGACCTCGCCGCCAAGGCCGCCAAGCCGACCGCCGAGTTCCCGATCTTCCTGGACTACCAGGACGACGTGTTCGAGGCCCTGACCGCGGCCGTCCGCCCCGAGCTGGCCCAGGCGCTCACCATCGCCGGCAAGCAGGAGCGCGAGGCCGAGCTGGACCGCGTCAAGGGTCTGGCCGCCGAGAAGCTCCTGCCGGAGTTCGAGGGCCGCGAGAAGGAGATCTCCGCCGCGTACCGCTCGCTCACCAAGCAGCTGGTCCGCGAGCGCGTGATCAAGGAGAAGAAGCGCATCGACGGCCGCGGTGTCACCGACATCCGCACCCTGGCCGCCGAGGTCGAGGCCATCCCGCGGGTGCACGGTTCCGCGCTGTTCGAGCGTGGCGAGACCCAGATCCTGGGCGTCACCACCCTCAACATGCTCCGCATGGAGCAGCAGCTGGACACCCTCTCCCCGGTGACCCGCAAGCGCTACATGCACAACTACAACTTCCCGCCGTACTCCACCGGTGAGACCGGCCGCGTCGGCTCCCCGAAGCGCCGCGAGATCGGCCACGGCGCCCTCGCCGAGCGCGCCCTCATCCCGGTGCTCCCCACGCGCGAGGAGTTCCCGTACGCGATCCGCCAGGTGTCCGAGGCCCTCGGCTCCAACGGCTCGACGTCCATGGGCTCGGTCTGCGCCTCCACCATGTCGCTGCTGAACGCCGGTGTGCCGCTGAAGGCCCCGGTCGCCGGTATCGCCATGGGCCTGATCTCCCAGGAGATCGACGGCGAGACGCACTACGTCACCCTCACCGACATCCTCGGTGCGGAGGACGCCTTCGGCGACATGGACTTCAAGGTCGCCGGCACCAAGGACTTCGTGACCGCCCTCCAGCTCGACACCAAGCTGGACGGCATCCCGGCCTCCGTCCTGGCCGCGGCCCTCAAGCAGGCCCGCGACGCCCGCCTCCACATCCTCGACGTGATGATGGAGGCCATCGACCGGCCCGACGAGATGAGCCCGCACGCCCCGCGGATCATCACCGTCAAGATCCCGGTCGACAAGATCGGCGAGGTCATCGGCCCCAAGGGCAAGATGATCAACCAGATCCAGGAGGACACGGGCGCCGAGATCACCATCGAGGACGACGGCACGATCTACATCGGCGCCGCCGACGGCCCCTCCGCCGAGGCCGCCCGCGCCACGATCAACGGCATCGCCAACCCGACGATGCCCGAGGTCGGCGAGCGGTACCTGGGTACGGTCGTCAAGACGACCACCTTCGGTGCGTTCGTCTCCCTGCTGCCCGGCAAGGACGGTCTGCTGCACATCTCGCAGATCCGCAAGCTCGCCGGCGGCAAGCGCGTGGAGAACGTCGAGGACGTCCTCGGCGTGGGCCAGAAGGTCCAGGTCGAGATCGCCGAGATCGACTCCCGCGGCAAGCTCTCCCTCGTTCCGGTGATCGAGGGCGAGGAAGGCGACGAGCAGGACAAGGACGACGCCGAGCAGTGACGTCCCGTGGCTCCAAGGTGACGGCCCGCCCCTCTTCGGAGGCGCGGGCCGTCGCCCGTACCCAAACCCTCATCAAGGGCACAGGCGGCATCGGTACGGTCCGCAAGACCACCCTCCCGGGCGGCCTGCGCATCGTCACCGAGACCCTGCCCTCGGTCCGCTCCGCCACCTTCGGTATCTGGGCGCACGTCGGCTCCCGCGACGAGACCCCGTCCCTGAACGGCGCCACGCACTACCTGGAGCACCTGCTCTTCAAGGGCACGACCCGCCGCAGCGCGCTCGACATCTCCTCCGCGCTCGACGCGGTCGGCGGCGAGATGAACGCGTTCACGGCGAAGGAGTACACGTGCTACTACGCGCGCGTGCTCGACACCGACCTGCCGCTCGCCATAGACGTCGTCTGCGACATGCTGACCGGCTCGCTGATCCTCGAAGAGGACGTCGACGTCGAGCGGGGCGCGATCCTCGAAGAGATCGCCATGACCGAGGACGACCCGGGCGACTGCGTGCACGACCTGTTCGCGCACACCATGTTCGGCGACAACGCCCTCGGCCGCCCGGTCCTCGGCACGGTCGACACCGTCAACGCCCTGACCGCCGACCGCATCCGCCGCTTCTACCGCAAGCACTACGACCCGACCCACCTCGTGGTCGCCTGCGCCGGCAACATCGACCACGCCAAGGTCGTACGGCAGGTGCGCGCGGCCTTCGAGAAGGCGGGCGCCCTGCGCGACCCGGACGCGCGGCCCATCGCCCCGCGCGAGGGCCGCCGTACGATCCGCACCTCCGGCAAGGTCGAACTGCTCGCCCGCAAGACCGAGCAGGCCCATGTCGTGCTCGGCATGCCCGGCATCGCCCGCGCCGACGACCGTCGCTGGGCGCTGGGCGTGCTCAACACCGCCCTCGGCGGCGGCATGTCCTCCCGCCTCTTCCAGGAGGTCCGGGAGAAGCGCGGCCTGGCCTACAGCGTGTACTCGTACACCTCCGCCTTCGCGGACTGCGGCCTGTTCGGCGTCTACGCCGGCTGCCGGCCCAGCCAGGTGCACGACGTCCTGCGGATCTGCCGCGACGAACTCGACCACGTCGCGCAGAACGGTCTGACCGACGACGAGATCGCCCGCGCCATCGGCCAGCTGCGGGGCTCCACGGTCCTGGGCCTGGAGGACACCGGTGCGCTGATGAACCGTATCGGCAAGAGTGAGCTGTGCTGGGGCGAGCAGATGTCCGTGGACGACATGCTCGCGAAGATGGCGGCGGTCACCCCGGACGAGGTCCGCGCGGTCGCCCGCGACATCCTGGGACAGCGTCCGTCGCTGTCGGTCATCGGCCCGCTCAAGGACAAGCAGGCCGCACGGCTGCACGACGCGGTCGCCTGAAACACCACCGGTTAGGAAACAGGAACATGAGCAAGCTGCGCGTGGCGGTCCTCGGTGCCAAGGGCCGGATCGGGTCGGAGGCGGTCAAGGCGGTCGAGGCCGCCGAGGACATGGAGCTGGTCGCCGCCCTCGGCCGCGGCGACAAGCTGGAGACGCTGGCGGAGACCGGCGCCCAGGTCGCGGTCGAGCTGACCACCCCCGCGTCGGTCATGGGCAACCTGGACTTCTGCGTCCGCCACGGCATCCACGCCGTCGTCGGTACGACGGGCTGGACCGAGGACCGCCTCGCGCAGCTGAGGGGCTGGCTCGCCCAGTCCCCGGAGACCGGCGTGCTCATCGCGCCGAACTTCTCCATCGGGGCCGTGCTGACGATGAAGTTCGCGCAGATCGCCGCGCCGTACTTCGAGTCGGTCGAGGTGGTCGAGCTGCACCACCCGAACAAGGTGGACGCGCCGAGCGGTACGGCCACGCGCACCGCCCAGCTCATCGCCGAGGCCCGCCGGGCGGCCGGGACGGCACCGGCGCCGGACGCCACCGTCACGGCCCTGGACGGTGCGCGGGGCGCCAGCGTCGACGGCGTCCCCGTGCACGCGGTCCGCCTGCGCGGCCTGCTGGCACACCAGGAGGTCCTGCTCGGCGGCGAGGGCGAGACCCTCACCGTCCGCCACGACTCCCTGCACCACAGCAGCTTCATGCCGGGCATCCTGCTCGGCGCCCGCCGGGTGGTGAGCACTCCGGGCCTCACCTTCGGCCTGGAGCACTTCCTGGACCTGAGCTGAGACGACCGAGCCGAGACGGACGCCTGCGATGCGCGCGAAGATCACCTACCTCGTCACGGCCGCCGTCCTGGTCTTCTATTTCGTCCTGGTCGGCAGCCGCGGCGTCATGCTCATCCAGTCCGGCACGGCCGTCACCGTCACCTTCGGCGTGGCGGTGCTGGTCCTGCCGGTCATCGGCCTGTGGTTCCTGTGGAAGAACACCCAGTTCGTCCGCAAGGCGAACCAGCTCGCCGCCGAACTCGACGCCGAGGGCGGACTGCCGGTCGACGAGCTGAGGCGCCTGCCCAGCGGCCGTATCGACCGCGACTCGGCCGACGAGGTGTTCGCCAAGCGCAAGGCCGAGACGGAGGCGTCCCCGGACGACTGGCGCTGCTGGTTCCGCCTGGCCGTCGCCTACCACGACGCCCGCGACACGCCCCGCGCCCGCAAGGCGATGCAAAGGGCCATCGCCTTGCACGACGGGAAGCCGGTCCAGGCCGCCTGACAGCGCGCCCTCACCCGCAAGCCCGGCAGCGCCGGCTCAGCGGCCCCCGTACTCCGCCGCCCACGCCTCCACCGCGTCCGCCGCCCGGTCGAACGCCATCGGCCGGCCGAGGAAGTCCAGGCCGTGCGTGGTGAGCAGCGGCGGGGTGTCCTCCGGACGCCGGTCCTTGCGGACCAGCGCCAGCGCCTGCCCCTGCACCGTGCGCGGCAGGCCCAGCCAGCGCACCGGCTGCTGCACCGTCCGTACCGAGACCACCCGCGCCCACGGCACCGTCCGCGTCACCAGCAGGCCGGTCCGGCGCAGTCCGCGCCGGCTGACCCACACCCCCATGCGCAGCAGCCGCAGCGCGCCGGCGACGATCACCAGGCCCACGCCGAGGACCAGCCCGGCGTCGGCCGGCGAGCCGGTGAGCGCGGTGAGTACGGCGGCGAACAGCACGAACGAGGCGAGCAGCAACGCGAGCGCCGCCGCGCCCACGCGCCACGGACCGGGCCGGTAGGGGCGCCGCCAGCGGTCCGGGTCGTCGTACGGCAGCGCGCTCTCGGCCGTCGTCTCGAAGGTGCGGTCGGCCGTCAGGAAGGGCAGGGGCACGGCGGGTCCTCACTCGGTCCTCACGGGGGCTGTGCCGGTGAGGCTATCCGGCGCCGTTCCCGCTCACCAGCCTTGAGCGTCCGGAAGGGGCAGTACCCGCGCTCAGTGCCCCTGGGACGCCTGGGACTGCTGAGCCGGCGTATCGGACGGCGTGGAGAGCGCCGGCATGCCCAGGACCAGGGCACCTATGAGGCCGGCGACGATGGTGAGGCCCAGCAGCCCGCGCCCGGCCATCTCGCCGAAGGACGCGCGCCGACGGGGCGGGGGAGTGACATTGCTGCGAAACCTGTCCGCCTCGGCCAGGAAAGCGAAGGGTACGGGCTCTCGCCGACGGAACATCGTGGGTGCCGCTCCTCTCCGGGTTGGTGATCGAATGTGCAGACCTCACCGGTACAGACGATCGAGTGACACAAAAGGTGCCCTTGTCCGAAAAAATCGCGGGTGCGTTTTTTGAGGCGAGGTGGTGCCAGGCCCCGCCGGGTGCCCCCGTAAGGTGGTCGCCAACCACCGAAGTGATGGGAAGGACCCCAACCCCCGTGACCACCCCCGAGTCGCTCACGTTCCGCAGTGACGTCACCGTCGAGCTGGTGAAGTCCAGCGCTTCGGACGCCGACGTGCTCTTCGCCGCCCGCGTCTCCACCGCCGGTGAGCAGTCCCTGGACGAGCTGAAGAAGGACCCCGAGCGCTCCAAGGGCCTGATCAACTACCTGATGCGCGACCGGCACGGCAGCCCGTTCGAGCACAACTCGATGACGTTCTTCATCAGCGCCCCGATCTTCGTCTTCCGCGAGTTCATGCGGCACCGGGTCGGCTGGTCGTACAACGAGGAGTCCGGCCGCTACCGCGAGCTCCAGCCGGTCTTCTACGTCCCCGACGCGTCGCGCAAGCTGGTCCAGGAGGGCCGCCCCGGCAAGTACGTCTTCGTCGAGGGCACCCCGGCCCAGCACCAGGCCGTGAGCAGCACCCTGCGGGAGTCGTACGAGCAGGCGTACACGGCGTACCAGAAGCTGCTCGCGGAGGGCGTCGCCCGCGAGGTGGCCCGCGCGGCCCTCCCGGTCGGCCTCTACTCCTCGATGTACGCCACCTGCAACGCGCGCTCCCTGATGCACTTCCTCGGCCTGCGCACCCAGCACGAGCTGGCCAAGGTGCCGTCCTTCCCGCAGCGGGAGATCGAGATGGTGGGCGAGAAGATGGAGGCGGAGTGGGCGAAGCTCATGCCGCTGACGTACGCCGCCTTCAACGCGAACGGGCGTGTGGCCCCGTAACGAAGCCTTGTTCCCCTCCCGGGAACGGATGTACGGGTCAGCCGGGCGAGGTGTCCGTATTGCGGCATTTAGAGAAGTTCATCTAGCCTGATCAAACGGACCCGGCACTGCTTGAACCCCCGAGCAGGCAGTGCCGGGCTCCCTCTTTGTCCTGACTTTCCCGGCACCCCGAGGGCACACCTCGTATCGAGCACCGAGTAGCGTGTTACCCATGGCTCCGACCTCGACTCCGCAGACCCCCTTCGGGCGGGTCCTCACCGCCATGGTCACGCCCTTCACGGCGGACGGCGCACTCGACCTCGACGGCGCGCAGCGACTCGCCGCCCACCTGGTGGACGCAGGCAACGACGGCCTGATCATCAACGGCACCACCGGCGAGTCCCCCACCACCAGCGACGCGGAGAAATCGGACCTGGTACGAGCCGTCCTGGAGGCCGTCGGCGACCGCGCCCACGTCGTCGCCGGAGTCGGCACCAACGACACCCACCACAGCGTCGAGCTGGCCCGCGAGGCCGAGCGCATCGGCGCCCACGGCCTCCTGGTCGTCACGCCGTACTACAACAAGCCCCCGCAGGAGGGCCTGTACCGGCACTTCACGGCCGTCGCCGACGCCACCGGCCTGCCGGTGATGCTCTACGACATCCCCGGCCGCAGCGGCGTCCCGATCAGCACCGAGACCCTCGTCCGGCTCGCCGAGCACCCCCGGATCGTCGCGAACAAGGACGCCAAGGGCGACCTCGGCCGCGCCAGCTGGGCCATCGCCCAGTCCGGCCTCGCCTGGTACTCCGGCGACGACATGCTCAACCTCCCGCTGCTCTCCGTGGGCGCGGTCGGCTTCGTCTCCGTCGTGGGCCACCTGGTCACCCCCGACCTGCGCGCCCTGGTGGACGCGTACACCTCGGGTGACGTCGTCAAGGCCACGGAGATCCACCAGAAGCTGCTCCCGGTCTACACCGGCATGTTCCGCACCCAGGGCGTCATGACCGCCAAGGCCGCCCTGGCCCTCCAGGGCCTGCCCGCCGGACCGCTGCGTTCGCCCATGGTCGAGTGTTCGCCCGAGGAGATCGCCCAGCTCAAGATCGATCTTGCCGCCGGCGGGGTACAGCTCTGACAACAGACTTGGCACCACAGGGGCTTCACAACTGAAGAACAACAGAAGACGCAGGCCACCGGTGCCTGCCATCGACAACGACAACTGCTTCCGCACGAACGTCATGCGCGCCACGTGCCGTACCGGTACGTGGCGCGCGTGGTGAGGAGAGTCTTTTGAGTCATCCGCATCCTGAACTCGGCCCGCCGCCGCCGCTCCCGAAGGGCGGCCTGCGGGTCACGCCGCTCGGCGGCCTCGGCGAGATCGGCCGAAACATGACGGTCTTCGAGTACGGCGGTCGCCTGCTGATCGTCGACTGCGGAGTGCTCTTCCCCGAGGAGGAGCAGCCCGGAATCGACCTGATCCTGCCGGACTTCTCGTCCATCCGGGACCGCCTCGACGACATCGAGGGCATCGTCCTCACGCACGGCCACGAGGACCACATCGGCGGCGTCCCCTTCCTGCTCCGCGAGAAGCCGGACATCCCGCTGATCGGCTCCAAGCTCACCCTCGCGCTCATCGAGGCCAAGCTCCAGGAGCACCGGATCCGCCCGTACACCCTGGAGGTGGCGGAGGGGAACCGCGAGCGCATCGGCCCCTTCGACTGCGAGTTCGTCGCCGTCAACCACTCCATCCCGGACGCCCTGGCCGTCGCCATCCGCACCCCCGCCGGCATGGTCGTGCACACGGGCGACTTCAAGATGGACCAGCTCCCGCTGGACAACCGCCTCACGGACCTGCACGCCTTCGCGCGACTGAGCGAAGAGGGCATCGACCTCCTCCTCACCGACTCCACGAACGCCGAGGTCCCGGGCTTCACCCCACACGAGCGCGACATCTCCAACGTCCTGCGGCAGGTCTTCGCCGGCGCCCGCAAGCGGATCATCGTGGCGAGCTTTGCCAGCCATGTCCACCGCATCCAGCAGATTCTGGACGCGGCCCACGAGTACGGCCGCCGGGTCGCCTTCGTCGGCCGCTCCATGGTCCGCAACATGGGCATCGCCCGGGACCTCGGCTACCTGAAGGTGCCGCCGGGCCTGGTGGTCGACGTCAAGACGCTGGACGACCTGCCCGACCACGAGGTGGTCCTCGTCTGCACGGGCTCCCAGGGCGAACCGATGGCGGCCCTGTCCCGCATGGCCAACCGCGACCACCAGATCCGCATCGTCGAGGGCGACACGGTCATCCTCGCGTCCTCGCTGATCCCCGGGAACGAGAACGCGGTCTACCGCGTGATCAACGGCCTGACCCGCTGGGGCGCCAACGTCGTCCACAAGGGCAACGCCAAGGTGCACGTCTCCGGCCACGCGTCCGCGGGCGAGCTGCTGTACTTCTACAACATCTGCCGCCCGAAGAACCTGATGCCGGTCCACGGCGAGTGGCGCCACCTGAGGGCGAACGCGGAGCTGGGCGCCCTGACCGGCGTCCCGCACGACCGGATCGTCATCGCCGAGGACGGCGTGGTGGTCGACCTGGTCGAGGGCAAGGCGAAGATCTCCGGCAAGGTCCAGGCCGGTTACGTCTACGTCGACGGCCTCTCGGTCGGCGACGTCGGCGAGCCGGCCCTGAAGGACCGGAAGATCCTCGGCGACGAGGGCATCATCTCGGTCTTCGTGGTCATGGACGCCTCCACCGGCAAGATCACCGGTGGCCCGCACGTCCAGGCCCGTGGCTCCGGCATCGAGGACTCGGCCTTCGCCGACGTGCTCCCGAAGATCACGGAGGTCCTGGAGCGGTCCGCCCAGGACGGCGTCGTGGAGCCCCACCAGCTCCAGCAGCTCGTCCGCCGCACCCTCGGCAAGTGGGTCTCGGACAACTATCGCCGCAGGCCGATGATCCTGCCGGTGGTCGTGGAGGTCTGACACCTCGTCGGTTCGAACCAGGAGCGGGGGGGGGGGGGGGGGGGGGGGGGGCGGGGCCCGCCCCGGACCGCATAGGAGAACCCGACCCGCGCCCCCCCCACCCCCACCCGCCCCCCCCAGCCGCCCCGGGGC
>NZ_JBEXKG010000063.1:0-39969 GCF_040609555.1 Streptomyces sp. NPDC004658 | reverse complement strand
GTCCCGCCCCGGCGGCGGACCGGACCCACACCCCGCTCCTGGCCCCGGCGCCCCCGATGCTGCGCCACCCCCTCGCGCTGCAGCGCGCGCTGCGCCCGCTGGGACGCCGCATCGACGCACCGGTGGGCCTGGAGCTGGACGAGCCGGCGACCGCCGACCGCATCGCCCGCCTCGGCGCCGACCCCGCCTGGTGGCTGCCGGTGCTGCGCCCGGCACGGGAGCGCTGGCTGCGCCTGAACCTGGTGTACGACGCCGGCCCCACCATGCCGGTGTGGCGGCCCCTGGTCCGTGAACTGCACACCGTTCTGGCCCAGTCGGGAGCCTTCCGCACGGTCGCCCTGCACCGCGCCGCCGCCGACGGCACCGTGCGCGGCCCCGCCCCGCACACCCCCGCCGACGGCCGCAGCGTCACCCTCCTGATCAGCGACTGCATGGGCCCGCAGTGGCGGGAGGGCCCCGCCGGCGCCCGCTGGTTCGCCACCCTGCACCGCTGGGCGCGCCGGATGCCCCTGGCCGTCGTACAGCCGCTCCCGGAACACCTGTGGCGGAACACCGCCCTGCCCACCGCCCCGGGCACCCTGTCGGCCCCGCACCCGGCCGCCCCCACGGCGACGCTCGCGTTCACCCCCTACGAGCGGACCGAGTCCGCCGTGACCGCCGGCGCGGTCCCGCTTCCCGTGCTGGAGCCGGAGCGGCGGTGGCTCGCGCACTGGGCCGGGCTGCTCGCCACCCCGGGCGGCGGGGAGTTCCCGGCCGCCGTCGCCTGGTTGGGGCGCCCGCTGCCGGCGGACGCCGAGGACCGCACGGACGTCGGCACGCTGTCCGCCGAGGAGCTGGTCCTGCGGTTCCGGGCGACCGCCTCACCGGAGGCGGTCCGGCTCGCCGGCCATCTCGCGGTGGGCCGCCCCGACCTGCCGGTGATGCGCCTCGTGCAGGCCGCCGTCGAACCCGATCCGCGCCCCCGGCACCTGGCCGAGGTGATCCTCAGCGGGATGCTCACCGCCGCCCCGGACGGCCCGCCCGGCTTCTACGCCTTCCGGGACGGCGTACGCGAGCTGCTGCTGCTCGGCCTGCCCCGCACCGAACGCCACCGCACCACCGGACTCCTCGACCGCATCGGCGAGTTCATCGACCGCAGGGCGGGCCGGGCGCCGGGCGAGTTCCGGGCGTCGGTCCCGGCGGCGCGGGGCGCGGGGACCGCCGCGGAGGGCGATCCGTTCGCCACGGTCGGCGCGGACAGCGTCCGGCGGCTGTCGGCGGACGGCGCCGAGGAGCTGTTCGCGGGCCGGTACCGGCTGCTGCGGCGGGCCGAGGGGACGGACGGCACGGGCCGCACGGCCTGGTTCGCGCAGGACACCCGGGACGGTGACACGCGCGTCGTGCTGCACCGGTACCCGCCGGGACCGTCCCCCGCCGCCTTCCTGGACCTCGGCCGGCGCCTGCGCGAGGTCCGCCACCCGGGGATCGCACCGGTCCGTGACCACGGCATCGCCGGCGGATCCCCTTACCTGGTCCGGCAGTTCATCACCGGCCGGACCCTGCACCAGCGCCTCCAGGACGCTCCGGGCGGCCTGCCCGCCGACGAGGTCGCCGCGCTGCTCCCGCCGCTGACCGAGGCGGTCCTCGCCCTGCACGCGCAGGACGGACCGCGCGGGGCGCTGAACACGCACGCCGTCGTGCTCACCCTGGACGGGCCGGTCCTGACCTGCCTGGACTCCGCGCCGACGGTCCACGGGAGCCGGGAGAAGGCCCTGCGGGCCCTCGGGGGCATCGTGCGCGCCGTGTACCCCGACCGCTCCGACGCGCTCGGGACGGAGCTGACCCGGGCCGCCACCGCGCTCCTCGCCGACAGCCCGGAGGCCCAGCGGCGCGGCGCCGAGCGACTGCTGCGGCTCGGGCGGGAACGGCAGGGCGGTTCCGCCGCGGCGGCTGCCGACCGGGCCGAGATCCGCTTCGCGGCCGACGGGCTCACCGGCCGCCCGGAAGCCCGCATCACGCTCGAAGCCACCGTGCACGAGATCCTCGCGCGCGGCTCCCTCGGCCCCCGGCAGTACGAGGCGGAGGTCCGCCCGGACGGCTACCTGGTGCGCACCGCGCCCGGCGCCTATCTGCTGCCCGTCCTCGTCGCCGTGCTGCGCGAACTGCCCCAGGCGCTCGCCCGGCTGACCGACCCGCCGCGGCTCCGGGTGACGTTCGGCCGGCCGCCCGTCCGCCCGCCGGAGGATGCCGCGGACGTGGAGGTCGTCGTGCCGCCCGCCCTGTACGACGACTTCGCGGCCAGCTCCGCCGCCCGGCGCTCGCAGCGGTTCCGGCCGCTCTTTCGCGACGGGGCCCCGGACAGCCCGCCGGCCGCCTGGTACTGCCCGCTCGGGCCTGGATCCGCCGAGCCCGGGGAGCGGGACCTGGTGCGGGGCCCGTTCATCACGCACGACCTGCGCGAACTGGGCGTCCCCACACCGGGGCGCACGGCCGTCGTCCACACCCGGCCCGACGGGCCGCTGACGCTGCTCGACCCGATCCACCCGTACGGCACGCGTCCGCCCCGTCCGGAGACGTACTACACGGTCGACCTCACCCCGCACGAGACCCGGCAGATCGTGTCCCTGCCGAGTTCCGGCAAGGGCGCGTTCACCGCCGCGGTGAAGCTGTCCTGGCAGGTCGACGATCCGGTGGCGTTCGTCCGCGCCGAGGCCACCGGTGTCCGCGGGCTCCTGCTGGAGCACCTGCGCGGCGCGGCGGCCCCCGTCACGCGCCGCTATCCGCCGCGCCGGGCGGGCGCGGCCCAGCGGGCGGTGAACGCCGGGGTGGACGACTGGCCGGTACCGGGACTGGCGGTGTCGTACACCGTGCAACTGGTCCCCGAGTGGGCACCCGCGCCGGAGGCGGAGCCACCGGTCCCGTCCCGCCGGCGGCTGGCGGCGCTCCTCACGGGCGCCGAGACGGTGCTGGTCGGCTTCGACGGTCCCCTCGCCCGGCTGTTCCCGGCGCAGCCGGCCCGGGAGGCCGTCCTCGACCTGCTGTCCCTGGTCGCCGACCACCGCGACCCGCAGGACGCGCTGGCCGGCCGGCCGCTGCCCGTCGCGGGTGTCCCCGGCCGGGAGGCGTTCACGCACCCGCTGGACCTGCTGCGCGCCTTCGCCCACGACCGGCTCGGCCCGCTGTTGCGGGCGCGGCTCGACGAGCTGGAACTGCGGGCCGTACCGGACGCGCCGACGACGCACCGCTCCCTCGCGCTCGTCCGCGCCCTGCACCGGTCCGGCCGCCGGGTCAGCGTGGTGACGGACGTGTGCACCCAGGCCGTCCACCGCTACCTGGAGCCGTACCGGCTGCCCCTGGCGGGCATCCACGGCCGCCAGGGCGACCTCAGCCTGCTGACGCCCCACCCCGACTGCCTGCTGCGGGCCCTGGCCGCCGTCGGCACACCGGTCCGCTCCTGCGTGCTGCTCAGCTCCTCGGTCGCCGAACTCACCGCCGCCCAGCAGCTCGGCCTCCGCTTCGTCGGCTACGCGCCCACCGCGGCCGGCCGGCGCGTCCTGCGCGAGGGCGGCGGCGAGGTCACGGTCTCCTCCCTCGAACCGCTGGTGGAGGCCCTTCGCCCCCACTGACCCGCCGACACTCCGGGGAGGCCGGAAAATACGCCCGTTCGGCGGCACCCCGCCCGGCCGCCCAGGAAAGGCGCCCGCCCCCGGACCCGCGCAGGATGCCAGTGAGCCCGCCGGACAGGCGGGAGACCTCAAGGCCCGCGCACTCGGGAGGATCCGCCGTGACCGTCAGCCTCGAGCAGCTGCGCCGCTGCCACTTCGCCGTCGACCTGGGGGCGGCCCGCACCCGGGTGTACGTGAAGGGCTCCGGTCTCGTCGTGGACCAGCCCTCGGTCGCCGCCGTGAACACCCGTACCGGCGCGCTGATCGCCGTCGGCGAGTTCGCGGAGAAGATGACGGGGCGCACTCCGGACTACATCAGGGTCGTGCGGCCCATCGCCGGGGGCACGGTGGTGGACATCGAGATGGCCCAGCGGATGCTGCGGCATCTGCTCGGCGACAAGATGCGCCGGGCGCTGCGCCGCAAGCCGCGGCTGCGGGCGGCGGCCTGCGCCCCGTACGACGCCGATCCGCTGGCCCAGCGCGCGACGATCGAGACGCTGGTCGGGCTCGGGGCGAGGCGGGTGGAGCTGGTCGACACGCTGATCGCCGCCGCCGTGGGGTGCGGGCTGCCGGTGGAGCGGCCCGAGGCCACCATGGTCATGGTGTGCGGGGCGGCGGCGACCCAGGTCGCGGTGCTCTCGCTGGGCTCCATCGTCACCGCCGAGCGGATTCCGGTGGGCGGCGAGGCCGTGGACCACGCGATCGTGCAGCATCTGCGGCACGAACACGCGCTGATGCTGCCGAGCCAGGCGGTACGGCCGCTGCAGCTGGCGCTGTCCGGGAACGGGCTGAGCCCGCACGGTCCGGCGTCCACCGAGATCCACGGCCGGGACGTGGCGACGGGGCTGGCGCGCAGTGTGCGGGTGGACACCGCCGCCGTGCGCGACGCGATCCAGACCCCGCTGACGGCCGTCCTGGACGCCATCGGCAAGGTGCTGCGCGAGTGCCCGCCGGACCTGGTGGCCGACCTCGCCGACCGGGGGATCGTGATGGTCGGCGGCTCGGCGCTGCTGCCCGGGTTCGACCAGATGCTGCGGCAGGCCACCGGGATGCCGGTGTACATCGCCGAGCGGCCCGACGTGTGCGCGGCGCAGGGCCTGGGCGCCATGCTGGAGGGCCGGATCGAGCCCCTGGTGCTGAACCCGCTGGCGGCCTGAGCCGGGCGACGGCGCCCCGAGGGGTCGCGGGGAACCGCGCGAGCGGCCACGACGCGACCCGCACGGCCGAACCGGCGGGCACCCCCGCGGTGCCGCGCGTCAGCGCCCCAGGTAGCACCGCATGGTCGTGCCCTCCGCCCCGCTGTGCGTCCGCACCAGGTCGGCCAGCAGGTTGACCAGCAGCAGCCCGCGCCCCCCGCGCTGGTCGCGGCCGGCGGGGCGGCGGCCGGCCAGCGGGTCGGCGAGGCGGCCCTTGTCGCGGACCTCGCACAGCACGTACCCGTCCTCGGGCCACACCGTGAGGAGGCCGGTGCCGCCGCCGTGGACCACGCTGTTCGTGGTCAGCTCGGCGGTGATCAGCGCCAGGTTCTCCAGGGTCAGGCCGGTCAGGCCCAGCCGGGCGCCGTGGTCGGTGGCCAGGTGCCGGACGGCGGACAGGGAGTCCTCGTCGAAGGAGAGGCGGAGCACGTCGGGGCCCGCGTCGGGGGCGGGCGGCAGCGGCTCGTTGTAGCGGTCGACCACGCCGTCGGGGTCGTAGGCCGCGCTGGTCCGTTCGACGCCGGAGCCGGCCGGGATGACCACCGGGTGGGTGGCGTGCGCGTCGGCGAGCGCCCGCTCGTCCAGGCGGGAGGTGTCGTACGGGCACAGGATGGTGACCTCGCGGCCCCGGAACGCCGCGTTGATGAGCGCCTCGTGCTGCGCGCAGGCCGGGTACTCGGCGGGGCTGCGGCCCGCCCAGACCGGCTCGCCGATGATCCGCACCCGGCGGCCGGGCGGCTGGGCGTCGGCGAAGGCCCGCAGCACACCGGGGATGATCCGGCCGGGGTTGCGTCCGGCCTCCCGCATGTCGAGGAACCGTACGGCGGCGGCGTCGGCGCCCAGCTCGTCCTGGATCAGCCGCAGGTTCTCGCCGGGGACGGCGACCGCGACCGGTTCGCCGGCCGTCAGTGCCGCGCGGACGAACGGGACGGTGCCGGCCACGTACTCCCGCGCGTCGGCGTAGAAGAGCGCGGGATGCACGAACGGGTCCACGAGTTCGGCGGTCGCGGTCATGACGTCCGCACCTCGATCCCCCGCAGACCGGGCCACAGCAGGTCCAGTATCCGTGGCAGGGCGTCCGGAGGCCGGTCCAGCACCAGACGCCGCTGCCCGCCGAGGTTCCGGGCGGCGTCCGCCAGTGCGCCGGCGCCCGCGACGTCGACGAAGGTCAGCGCGGAAAGCTCCAAGTGATACACGTCCTCGCCCTCGCGAACGGCCCGCTCCAGCGCGCGCTCCCAGATGCCGCGCGTGGGCAGGCTCACCTCGCCCGCCGCCCGGAATCCCCTCCGCCCGGCCAACGGGGACACCTCGAGCCGCGGCACCGCGGGCGGCGGCACCGCCGGCCTGGGCACGACGGCCGGCCGGGGCCGCGCCGGTTCAGCTGCGTTCACTCCGTCTCCCAGCCGCACGGGTACATGACTGCCCAGTATGCGCCCTGGCCGTCCCGGACGGCGTGTAGGTCCCTTCACCGGGGGCAGGCGAACCGGGAACGACCGACGGCACAGCGGGACACAGACATGACCTCAGCGGCACGCGCACCGCACACCGGGCGGCTGGACACCCTGGCCGTCGACGGCACCACCGAGGGCGACCGCGTGGTGCTGACCGCGCGGGGCGAGCTGGTCCGCGGCTGTACGCAGCCCCTCACCAGGGCACTGGCGGCCCTGCCGGCGGGCGTGGCCGGGGTCGACCTGGACGCGTCCGGGGTGACCTTCCTGGACACGGCGGGGCTGGTGGCCCTGGACACGCTCGGCGAGTACGGCCGCCGGCACGGGGTGCCGGTACGGGCGACCGGCTGGCGGGGGCAGCCGCGCCGGGTGCTGGAACTGGTGGGGCTCGACCCCGTGGACCCGCTGCGTGCCGCCCTGCCGTCGGGACTTCCCGCCCGCACCGCCTCGGCGGTCGCCCGGGAGCACGCCGAGCAGACCGAGCAGCTGCGCCTGCTGCGCGTGGAGGTCGGTCAGCTGCGCCACGCCATGGACTCCCGCCCGGTGATCGACCAGGCCCGGGGCATCCTGATGGCGGCGCACGCGTGCACCCCGGAGCAGGCGTGGGAGATCCTGCGGGAGGCGTCCCAGCGGTCCAACACCAAACTGCGGCAGGTGGCGTCCGCGGTGACGGCGAGCGCGGCGCCGGACGGCCCGGCTCCGCCGGAGCCGTTGCGGACGGCTCTGGCCGCCGCGGCCCACCGGGTCGGTACGGCGGTCAGTACGGCAGGACGCGCCCCGAGGGAGTCCTGCGGTCGATCTCCTGCCCGCGCGGCGCGGCCGGCCGCCGGCTGACACGTACCCGGATCCGACGGTCCATGACGCCCTCCTCCTGCCGACACCGCCCGGCTGCACGCCGGTAGGAGGTGCGTGCCCAGGACCTGACCCGTTCAAGCCTGGACGGCATCAAGTCTTGTGGTCGGCGCGGTGGTTGACCGGCCCCGCTAGCGGGTCAGGTACCGGGCGAGGACCGGGTCGAGCTGGGCGAGCCAGGCGGTCAGCCGGGCCCTGCGGCGGGCGTTCAGTTCGCAGGAGTACACCTCGCCGTCCCACAGCCGCACGGTGACGGTGAGCCGGTTGCCGCGCCAGTGGCGTCCGACGTGCGCGATCTCGTCCCAGCCGAAGTCCGCGGCGACGCCCGCCACTTCGAAGAGCACTCCGGTGGCGTTGACGACCGCGCCGGACTGCGCGTCGGCGAGCACGACCTCCGGGGACCCGTAGGGCGGGGGCGGGCCGAAGCCGTAGGGGGCCGGCGGGGTGGCGGGCTGCGCGGGCAGGTGCGGTGGCGTGGCGGTCTGCACGGGTCGCGGTGCGGGCTGCTGATGGGAGGGCGGCGCGAACTGCGGGAGGACCGCGTTCCGCGGAGGTGTCGCGGGCGGCGGGTGCGGGATGAACGCCGGTGGCGGTGCGGCCGGCCGCGGGGACGCGGTGAGCGTCGGCGGGTACGGCGGTGCCGTCGGGCCGCCCGGGTCCGGTGCCGGGTCCGTCAGCCGGTCCAGCAGTCCGGCGGGCGTCGGCCGGTCTGCGGGCTCCTTGGCCAGGCAGGCCGCAACCACGTCCGCCAGTGCGGCGGGTACGGCGGACAGGTCGGGCGGCTCGTGCACGGAGCGGTACATCAGTCCCATCGGCGTGCCCTCGCCCCAGGCGCTGCCGCCGGCCGCCGCGACCAGCACGGCACCGAGGGCGAACACGTCGGCGGCGCCGGTCACGTCGTGGCCGAGGGCCTGTTCGGGCGCGAGGAAGCCGGGGGTGCCGAAGGCGGTGCCGGTGGCGGTGAGGCGGGTGGACTCGGCGGCCCGGGCTATGCCGAAGTCGAGGACGCGGGGTCCGTCGGCGGCCATGATGATGTTGCCGGGCTTGAGGTCGCGGTGCACCAGACCGCAGGAGTGGATGGACTCCAGCGCCTCGGCGAGCGCGGCGCCCAGGGCCCGCAGTCCGGCCTCGTCCATGGCGCCCTCGGCGGCGAGCCGGGCCGCGAGGGTGGGTCCGGGGATGTAGGCGGTGGCCAGCCACAGCGGGTCGCCGTCGACGTCGGCGTCCACCACCGGCGCGGTGTGGAACCCGCCGACCGCGCGGGCCGCCTGGACCTCGCTGCGGAACCGCTCGCGGAACACCGGGTCGGCGGCCAGTTCGGGCTTGGCGACCTTCAGCGCGACGGCCCGTCCGCCGCGCGTCCGTGCCAGATAGACGGTGCCCATGCCGCCCTCGCCGAGCCGGCGCTCGACGAGGTATCCCCCGATGCGTTCCATGCGGTCCAGTATGGCCGCCGGACCCGGCCCGTCCATGGCCCGGCCCGGATCCGGCGGCCGGTGCGGTCAGAGCACGACGTCCACGTCGTACGCCCGCAGCCACGCGTCCAGTTGGAGGGTGGTCTCCAGGGCGGCGCGGCTCATGCCCTGCTCCAGCGCCGCGGCTCCGTCCCGCCGTACCCGCGCCTTCAGGCCGGGCGCGAAGAAGGGGTCGAGCGGGCCGGTGCCGGTGCGGACGAGGTCTGCGAGGCGCTCGCGCGGGGTCCGGTCGTAGGTCTCGGCCCGGATGGAGGGGTAGGGCGTCTTGACGCGCTGGGCGACGGCCGTGGGCAGCAGGTCCCGCATGGCCGCGCGCAGCAGGCTCTTCTCCCGGCCGTCGAAACTCTTCATCGCCCAGGGGACGTTGAAGGTGTACTCGACCAGCCGGTGGTCGGCGAAGGGCACCCGGACCTCCAGTCCGCAGGTCATGCTCATGCGGTCCTTGCGGTCGAAGAGGACCTGGGCGTGGCGGGTGAAAGAAGGAGAGGAGGGGCGTTCAGTCGCCGCGGGCGCGGACGGCGAGCAGGGCGACCAGCAGGGTCGGCAGGAGCAGCAGCGCGAACGCCACGCGGTAGCCGTCGAGCGGGCCGGCGCCCGCGGCCAGGCAGGCGTTGAGGACGCCGGAGGCCAGGGCCAGGACGACGACCTGGCCGAGGTTCATGTTGGTCTGCATGGCGCTGGTGGTGTGGCCCTGCCGGTGCGGCTCGCTGTGCTTCAGGGAGAGCACGGTGACGCAGGGGTCGAGCAGCCCCATGCCGACGGCGGACAGCGGCATCGCGGCGGCGGCGGTGACCGCGGGCAGGCCGCCGGAGCAGCCGGCCACCGCCAGGGCGACGGACGCCGTCATGACGAGGGCGCCCACGGTGACGAGGCGGTGCCGGGCCACGTGCTGGAGCGCCTTGCCCTGCACCCAGGAGGCGCCGGCCCACAGCACCGCGGACGCGGTGAACGCCACGCCGACCACGACGGCGTCGACGCGCCGCTCGGTGATCAGCATCAGCGGCACCAGCGCCTCGATGGTGAAGTACGTACCGGAGGTCAGGCCGCGCAGCAGCACCGCGGTCGGCAGGCCCCGGGCGCTGCGCCAGGTCCCCCGTGGCAGGAGCCTCGGGGCGAAGACGACGAGGAGGACGAGGCCGGCGGCGACGAAGGCGAGGTGGCGCGGGTCCCAGTCGGACACGCCGTACTGGCCGAGCGCCGCGCCGAGGCTGAGCATGGCCGCGACCAGCAGCGGAGGGCGGGCGGCCCGTTCCGCCGCGGGGGGTACGCCGGCCGGGTCGCCGTCCGCGGCTCTGCGGAGGACGACGACGAGGGCGACGGCGGGCAGCGCCGTCAGGGCGGCGAGGCCGTAGAACACCGCGCGCCAGGACCACCACTGGACGACCACACCGGCGAGCGGCGGCCCGAGCAGCGACGGGATGACCCAGCTGGCGCTCATCATGGCGAGCATCCGGGGCCGCAGCCGCTCGGGGTAGGCCTGGCCGATGGCGGTGGTCACCGACACCGCGACCATGCCGGCGGCCAGGCCGTCCACGAACCGGCCGGCGGCGAGCTGCCAGACGGACACGCTGGACGCGGACACCAGCAGGGTGAGCACCGACAGGACCATGCCGAGCGCCAGGGGCCGGCGGGCGCCCGCCCGGTCGGCCCAGTGCCCGCCCAGCACCCCGCCGAACAGGCTGGCGGCGACGAAGCAGCCCGCCACGACCGGGAACAGGGACACGCCGTCCAGTTCCCGGGCCGCGGTCGGCAGCGTGGGCACCACGGCGAGCGCGGCGAACCCGGTCAGGAACATCACCACGGCGAACGTCAGGGTGGCGGCGAGGTACGGCGGCGAGAAGATACCGCCGTCCGTGCCGCCGCCCGTCCCGGGAACCGGCCCCTTCTCGGCATTCTCGGCCTTCTCGGCCCTCTCGGCGTCTTCCGCCATCGTCAGGCCCGCCGTACGCCGGTGCCGTCGCCGGGGTCCGGGGCGCGCCACAGCCCGACGAGGTCGTCATGGGTGTCGCAGGCCAGCCACTGGGCCTGCGCCCGGGCGGCGTTGTGCACCGGTGCCGCGGGCCGCCAGCCGGTCTCGGCGGTGATGAGGGCGGTGGACATGAGCGGGGTGTGCGGTGCAGGGGTGTCCGCCCGCTCCCAGGGGGTGCGGCGGGCCGTCTGCGTGACCAGTTCGGCGAACGCGGTCTCGTCGTAGCCGGCGGAGGCGACGTTGCAGACCTCGGGGCCGGCCGGGCGGGCGAGCAGCGCGGCGAGCGCGACGCCCGTGGCGAAGGCGGTGAGCCACACCTGCCGGCACACGGCGCCGGGCAGGTCGGGCCGGTCCGCCGCGGCGAAGCCGTCCTCGCATCTGCCGAGCAGGCCGACGCGCCGCAGATACCGGTCGGTGTCCAGGTATTCCCAGCGGTCCCCCCGCCGCACCGCGCATTTCGACTCGCCGTACTGGTAGAAGGGCATCAGGGAAAATGTAGGGCACGCGCTGTTCTCGTCCAAGGAGAATGCGGCCCGGTCGGTGAAGAAAGTGGCGCGGCGCCATCCGTGGGTGCTGTTTCCGGCGATGCTCGGCACGTCGTCGTGGTCGACCGTACTGGGTACGGCGATCCGCACCGGAACGTCCAGTGCCTTCAGATACCGCTGGATCACCACGTCGTACGGCCAGCCGTTGCCGTGTTCCGCCGCGAATCGCTCGTATCCGCGGGCGACATCGGCGGGCAGCATCAGGGCCAGTGACGGGACGTGTTCGTCGATGGCATAGGCCCACTGCGCGCCCCTGAGTGCCCCGAGGCGTACGACACCGCTGTTTCTGCCTTCCCAGCCCTCGTAAAAGGCGATGGCCTCGTCGGGAACGGCGGCGGCGGCCTTTTCGGCGCAGGGGAAGAAGTTCTCGGCGATGAGGACGTCGTCCTGGAAGACCACGTGGTGGGTGGCGTCGGCACCGACGCAGCTCCAGGACGGGTTCGCGGTGCGCAGCGCGGTGGGCGGGCCGGAGGGGTCCGGGTCGGTGACGACGCGGACGCGGCCCAGCGGGTCCTTCGCCGCGATGGCCGCGCGGCGTCGCGGGTGGGTCATGACGGCACCAGTCAGAATGACAGCGTTCACAGCTTTCCCATCTGGCTGTTGGGGTCGGGCCGGCGGTGGCCGGCCCGGCGGTGGCGGGGTGGTGCCGGGCGGTCGGTCCTCGACGGCGCCCGAGTTGCGGACCTGCCGTACGTTCTCGTGGAGACCGTGGTCCGCGCCCCGCGCCCGTTCGTGCCGGATCATCGCGGCGGGGCGGTAGTTGAGGATGTACGCGCGGCGTGTGCCGTCCGTGGTGTTGCCCCGCGAGTAGTGCAGCGTGAAGCCGGGGTGGGCCACTGCTTCCCCCGCCCGCAGTGGCACCGGAGTGGCTCCCGGCTCGTCCTCGGAGCAGTCGCACTCGATGTTCTTGCCGTCGCTCGTGGGCCGGTGCGGGCGCAGCGGCTGCTCGTGCGAGCCGCGCACGTACCACATGCAGCCGTTGTCGACCTCGGCGTCGTCCAGCGCCACCCGGATGGAGACCGCCCGGTGGTCGGGCATGTCGATCCAGTAGGCCGCGTCCTGGTGCCAGGGCGTGGGGACGGCGGTGTGCGGGTCCTTGTGGATCATCATGTCGAAGTCGAGTTCCGCGTCGGCGCCGATGAGTTCCCGGGCGACGGCGAGCGCCTTGCGGTGGAGGGGGAGTTCCCGCAGCGGCGGGTGGAGGGCCGAGGGCCACATGATCTGCGTGATGTCCTCGCGTATGCCGTCCTTGCGCGGCATGCGGGAACCGAGATCGGACCGCTTGTCGCCCGATGCGATGTCACCGCTCAGGAAACGGTCGTAGATGTCCCGGTAAACAGCGAGTTCACCGGGGGAAACGAGTTCTCCGACGGTGGCGAATCCGTCGGCCGTGAACTTGCGCGCAAATCCGTTAGCACCTGCGTCGTCAAGACAAACATCCCCTTCGCCCCTTCTCCCAGCAGCCTGAGAGCACAGCGCACCCCGAGAAGGGGGATCGTCGAATGGAAAGCCCAGCGAACCCTTGGAGAGCTGGTCTGGACCATTGATCAAGACGGGACGGAAATCTACGGGGCGTCGCACCGCAAGGTCAACAGCGATCGGAAAAATGGTCCAGACCTATGGCCTCGGATGATCAAGCGGGCTACGGTGTGCCGGGCCGAGAGCGTCCTGCGCAACCACACCGCCCCCGAGGGCAAGGCGCCGCGCGGTCCCTACCCGCGCCCCGCGATGGGCTTCGTCGTCCTGGACCCGACGGTGGAGGCGGGCACCGCACCCGCCGACGCGGTCCTGGGCGCGATCACGGTCGGCGACGAGGCGCGCCGCTTCCTGCCGAAGGCCGCGGCCAAGGCGGCGGCCCACCGGCGCCTCGGCGCGGACAACGGCACGCCGGTGCACACCGACCCGCACCTGCTCGGCACCGGCGCCTTCCGCTACGGCCACTCGGCCGAGGTGCGCGGACTGATCGTCGCCGCCAGCTCCCAGACCACCGACCAGGACCTCTACGAGGCCTCCCGGCTGGCCGCCGAACTCGTCGAGGAACTCGGCGCCCGCCACCGCGCCTACGAGTGGAGCCAGGGAGAGACCGACTGGCTCACCGGCAGCGGTGAAGTCCCGGACGTGTACGCGGAGATGGTGTCCTGGTTCCCGGGGCCGGCCGTGTGAGGCCCGGCCGGAAGAGGGAGTCCACGAACTCACCGGCCGGCGGGGGTGACGGCCGTTCAGCACCCGGTCCGAACGCGCCGTCCTGGAGGCCGACTTCACTCAGTGACTTCACTCAGTCACTTCCCCCAGTGACTGAACTCAGCAGTACCTGTCCTCGGCTCGCGCGTACCCGGCGGAATAGCCGTCGCCGTAGCCACTCGCGTAGGAGTCGTTGTTGCTGTTGAAGTTGTTGTTGCTCCCCCTGCTCATCCGGCAGTCGTCCTTGGCGTCGGCCCACCCGGCACGGAACCCGGCCTTGTAGCCCTTCCGGTAGCTGTTGCTGTTGTCGCGCTCGACCGAGGCGGTCGCGGCGGCGTGCGTTCCGTTCGGCGTGGCGGCCGACGCCTGCTGGAAGCCGACGGGGCTCAGGGCGAGGGTGGCGGCGATGAGGGTCGTACCCAGGACGGCGGATCGCTTGCAGTGGCTAGCACGCATGACCTGCCCCCTTTGACTTGTACGTAACATTCGGTTACTTCCACCCTAATCACCCTGGTAACTCTCGCAACCGGCCGCACTCCAGTTGCACGGGGGCGACACTGGCGCATGATGGCCACTCAGCCGTACCGGACCAGGGGGAAATATGCGCACCCGCACGACCATCGCCGCCGTCATGGCCGCGCTCGCCGTCTCGCTCGTCGGCTGCAGCAGCGGTGACAGCGGTGAGGCCGCGAAGCCGCAGGCGACCAGGACCGCGACAGCGAGCAGCGAGCCCAGCTCCGCCGTCAGCGCCACCGAGAAGGCCGCCGGCATCCCGCCCGAGCCGACCGGCGGCCGGCGCGAAGAGCTGCTCCGCGCCCTCGCCGCCGCGAACCCGGACATCGTGAAGTACGAGGACAAGGCCATCGACGCCGCACGCAACCAGTGCGCCGCCCTCAACGGCGGCAGCGGTAAGGCCGACTGGGCCGCGTCCCAGCGCTTCACCTACAAGGACGTCACCACGACCGAGGCCCAGGGCAGGCAGATCAACGAAGCCCTCGAGGGACTCGGCTTCTGCACGGCCTGACACGGGGGTCCCCGCGGGGGCCGCCCCGGCGCGCGAGGACCCGGCTTCGCGGGGCCGCGAGAAGGCCCCCTCCAGTGAGCGGAGGGGGCCTTCTCGCAGCTGAAAACGTTCCTGCGCCGAAGCGCCTCGGTGGGGCGGGTGGGACTCGAACCCACGGCCGACGGATTATGAGTCCGCTGCTCTAACCGGCTGAGCTACCGCCCCATAGCGGCGTGTCGCGTACAAGTGTGCGCGCCGTCTGCCGCAGCATAGCCGCTCATACGATCTCCTGCCTCGGATGGTCGGCTTCCACGCTGCTCATGACCTTGAGGACAGCGTCGCAGGCCGCGGCGGTTCCCGGGGACATGAAAAAGGACCCCGGAGGGGTCCTCGTTCAGCGCTCCCCCGACTGGACTCGAACCAGTAACCTGCCGGTTAACAGCCGGCTGCTCTGCCAATTGAGCTACGGAGGACCGAAGCTCCCCCGACTGGACTCGAACCAGTAACCTGCCGGTTAACAGCCGGCTGCTCTGCCAATTGAGCTACGGAGGATCGCCTCGTTGCATCGAACGCACCTACCTGGGTATTCGCCAGGGGGCGGTCGCTCGCTGCGACACATACATTAGCGCAAGCAGGGGGGTGCTCCGCCAATCGGTACCCTCGGCGCCAGCGCGGCACCAGAAACCTACGCACGGGAAGGGTGGCAGCCATGCGCTACCGGCTCACGTTCCTCGCCGGCCTGGCCCTCGGTTACGTACTCGGCACGAGGGCCGGTCGTGAGCGTTACGAGCAGCTGAAGAAGTCGGCCCGCCAGATCGCGCGGAACCCCGCGGTGCGCAACACCGCCGAGACGGCCGCCCAGCAGGGCCGTGTCTACGCCGGCAAGGCCATCCACACGGTCGGCGACAAGGTCGGCGACCGGGTCCCGGAGTCGGTGGCCCGACGGGTCCGCTCCCTCCGCGACCACAACGCCGACGGCAGGGCGGGGGACGACTGGGGCACGAGCAACACGTAAGGGGGCGCCTTTCCGGTACGCCCCCATGCGCCCTCCGCCCGGGGAGTCACGGTCACCCCGGCGCATACGGCAAAATTCCGTGGCATGGGGATAGTCGCCGGCTTGGACAGCTCACCGGACTTCACACGCATCGTGGTCTGCGACACGGACACCGGTGCCGTGCTACGGCAGGGGTACGCCCCGCACCCGGTCGAGGGCCGGCCGAGCGACATCGACCCGCAGGCCTGGCTGCTCTCGCTCGGTGAGGCAGCCGGCGGCGGCCTGCTGGAGGGCGTGCAGGCCATCGGCGTGTCGGCCCAGCAGAACGCGGTGATCCCGCTGGACGCCCAGGGCAACACCGTCCGCCCCGCGATGGTCGGCGGCGACAAGCGCGCCCAGGTCGCGGCCGCCGATCTCGTGGACGCGCTCGGCGGCCGGGAGGCCTGGGCGCAGGCCGTCGGATGCGTCCCGCAGGCGGCCCAGCCGGTCACCAAGCTGCGCTGGCTCGCGAAGAACGAGCCCGAGAACGCGCTGCGCACGGCCGTCCTGCTCCAGGCCCACGACTGGCTGGTCTGGCAGCTGCTCGGACGGCCCGTGCGGCGGACCACCGACCGCGGCGGGGCCTCCGGCACGGGCTACTGGTCGGCGGCCACCGGCGCCTACCGGCCGGACCTGGTCGAGCTGGCCCTCGGTCACCAGGCGATGCTGCCGGAGGTGATCGGCCCGTCCGACGCGGCCGGCACCACCCCGGAGGGCCTGCTGATCTCCGCCGGCACCGGGGAGACCATGGCCGCCGCGTTCGGGCTCGGGATCGGGCTGGGGGACGCCGTCGTGTCCCTCGGCGCCTCCGGGTCCGTGATGGCCGTGCACCCGGAGGCGCTCACCGACCAGTCCGGGATGATCACCTCCCTCGCGGACGCGACCGGCATGCACCTGCCGGTCGTCACCACCCTGAACGCGGTCCGCGCCCTGCGCGGCGCCGCCGAGCTGCTCGGCCTGCCCGATCTGGAGAGCCTGTCCGAGCTGGCAATGAAGTCCACGCCGGGCGCGCACGGGCTGGTGCTGCTGCCGTACCTGGAGGGCGAGCGGACGCCGAACCTGCCGCACACCGCGGGGACCCTCTCGGGGCTGCGGCGCGAGTCGATGAAGCCCGAGCACCTGGCGCGGGCCGCGTTCGAGGGCATGCTGTGCGGCCTGGCCGACGCGCTGGACGTGCTGCGCGGGCGCGGGGTGGACGTGCGCCGGATCTTCCTGCTCGGCCCGGCCGCCGAGCTGCCCGCCGTACAGGCCGCGGCGCCCTCGCTGTTCGGCGCGCAGGTCGTCGTGCCGCAGCCCGCGGACTACACGGCGATCGGCGCGGCCCGGCAGGCGGCCTGGGCACTCGGTGTGTCGCAGGGCACACTTGATCCGCGCACTCCGCCGGCCTGGCAGGGCGCTGCGGCGCAGGTGCTGGAGCCCGGCGAGGAGCTGGCCGTGGGGCAGGCGGTGCGTCAGCAGTACACGTCCGTGCGGGAGCAGACCCATCCGGGGGCCTTCCGCTCGTGAGGACCGGCGGCGGATTAAACAGTTGAGGTAACGCCGGTGGAGTGTCCGACGATAGGGGCCAAGGGCAACCGACCAGCCCCTGTCGCCGACTCCGAGAGACGTAGCGTGCTCATACGACTTCTGCGGACCTATCTCAGGCCCTACAAGAAACCCATCGCCTTGCTGGTGGTGCTGCAGTTCCTGCAGACCTGCGCCACCCTCTACCTGCCCACCCTGAACGCCGACATCATCGACAACGGTGTCGTGAAGGGTGACACCGGTTACATCCTGTCCTTCGGTGCCCTGATGATCGGCATCTCGCTGGTGCAGGTGGTGTGCAACATCGGTGCCGTCTACTACGGCGCCCGGACCGCCTCCGCGCTCGGCCGGGACGTGCGCGGTGCCGTCTTCGACCGGGTCCAGTCCTTCTCCGCGCGTGAGGTGGGTCACTTCGGCGCGCCCTCGCTCATCACCCGTACGACGAACGACGTGCAGCAGGTCCAGATGCTGGCCCTGCTGACGTTCACCCTGATGGTGTCGGCGCCCATCATGTGCGTGGGCGGCATCGTGCTGGCCCTCGGTCTGGACGTGCCGCTGTCCGGGGTACTGGTCGCGGTGGTGCCGGTGCTCGGCATCTCCGTGACGCTCATCGTGCGCCGGCTGCGCCCGCTGTTCCGCGCGATGCAGGTCCGGCTGGACACGGTGAACAGGGTGCTGCGCGAGCAGATCACCGGCAACCGGGTGATCCGCGCCTTCGTCCGGGACGAGTACGAGCAGGGCCGGTTCGGGAAGGCCAACGGCGAGCTGACCGACATGCAGCTGGCCACCGGCCGGCTGCTCGCCCTGATGTTCCCGATCGTCATGACGGTGGTGAACCTGTCGTCCATCGCGGTCGTGTGGTTCGGCGCCCACCGGATCGACAGCGGCGGGATGGCCATCGGCGACCTGACCGCGTTCCTCGCCTATCTGATGCAGATCGTCATGTCCGTGATGATGGCCACCTTCATGTTCATGATGGTGCCGCGCGCGGAGGTGTGCGCCGAGCGCATCCAGGACGTCCTGGGGACCGAGTCCAGCGTCGTACCGCCGACCGCCCCCGTCACCGAGCTGCGGGCGCACGGGCACCTGGAGATCCGGGGCGCGGGCTTCCGCTACCCGGGTGCCGAGGAGGCGGTGCTGCGGTCCGTCGACCTGGTGGCCCGGCCGGGGCAGACCACCGCCGTGATCGGCTCCACCGGCAGCGGCAAGTCGACCCTGCTGGGTCTCGTCCCCCGGCTGTTCGACGCCACCGAGGGCGAGGTCCTGGTGGACGGCGTGGACGTCCGCGAGGTCGAACCGCACCTGCTCGCCCGCACCGTCGGACTCGTGCCGCAGAAGCCGTACCTGTTCGCGGGCACCGTCGCGACCAATCTGCGGTACGGCAATCCGGACGCCACGGACGAGGAGCTGTGGCACGCGCTGGAGGTGGCGCAGGCCAAGGACTTCGTGCGGAAGCTGGAGGGCGGCCTGGACGCGCCGATCGCGCAGGGAGGCACCAACGTCTCCGGCGGTCAGCGGCAGCGGCTCGCCATCGCCCGCACGCTGGTGCAGCGCCCGGAGATCTACCTCTTCGACGACTCCTTCTCCGCGCTGGACTACGCCACGGACGCGGCCCTGCGCGCCGCGCTCGCCCGGGAGACCGCCGAGGCGACCGTGGTGATCGTCGCCCAGCGGGTGGCGACCATCCGGGACGCGGACCGGATCATCGTGCTGGACGAGGGCCGGGTCGTCGGCTCCGGCCGGCACGCCGAGCTGATGGCATCCAACGAGACCTACCGGGAGATCGTGCTCTCCCAGCTGACGGAAGCGGAGGCCGCCTGATGGCCGGGCCCATGGGACGCATGATGGCCGGGGGCGGCCCCGACCAGCGCTCGATGGACTTCAAGGGGTCGGGCAAACGGCTCGTCGCCCAGTTCAGACCGGAACGCCTCACGATCTACGGCCTGCTGCTGTGCGTGGTCATCAGCGTGAGCCTGAGCGTGATCGGCCCGAAGATCCTCGGCCGGGCCACCGACCTGGTGTTCGCGGGCATCGTGGGCCGGCGGTTCCCGGCCGGCGCCACCAAGGAGCAGGTCCTCGACTCCCTGCGCGAGCGTGGCCAGGGTCGCATCGCGGACGTGCTCGGGGGCACCGACTTCACGCCCGGCAAGGGCATCGACTTCGACGCCGTCGGGCAGGTCCTGCTGGTCGCGCTCGGGGTGTTCCTGGTCGCCGGCCTGCTCATGGCGGTCGCGACGCGGCTGGTCAACCGGGCCGTGAACCGCACGATGTACCGGCTGCGCCAGGACGTGCAGGCGAAGCTGTCGCGGCTGCCGCTGTCGTACTTCGACAAGCGCCAGCGCGGTGAGGTGCTGTCCCGGGCGACCAACGACATCGACAACATCGGGCAGACGCTCCAGCAGTCGATGGGCCAGCTGATCAACTCGGTGCTGACCATCGTCGGCGTGCTCGTGGTGATGTTCTGGGTGTCGTGGCTGCTGGCGCTGGTCGCGCTGGTCACCGTACCGCTGTCGTTCGTGGTCGCCACCCGGGTCGGCAAGCGGTCGCAGCCGCACTTCGTGCAGCAGTGGCGCTCCACCGGCCAACTGAACGCGCACATCGAGGAGATGTACACCGGGCACACCCTGGTGAAGGTGTTCGGGCGGCAGGAGGAGTCGGCCCGGCAGTTCGCCGAGCAGAACGACGCGCTGTACCAGGCCGCGTTCAAGGCGCAGTTCCACAGCGGTGTCATGCAGCCGCTGATGATGTTCGTGTCGAACCTGAACTATGTGCTGGTGGCGGTCGTCGGCGGTCTGCGGGTGGCGTCCGGCGCCCTGTCCATCGGCGATGTGCAGGCCTTCATCCAGTACTCGCGGCAGTTCTCCATGCCGCTGACGCAGGTCGCCTCGATGGCGAACCTGGTGCAGTCCGGTGTCGCCTCGGCCGAGCGGATCTTCGAACTCCTGGACGCGGAGGAGCAGGAGGCGGATCCGGTGCCGGGCGAGCGGCCCGAGGAGCTGCGCGGGCGGGTGTGCCTGGAGCACGTGTCGTTCCGCTACGACCCCGAGAAGCCGCTGATCGAGGACCTGTCGCTCACGGTGGAGCCGGGGCACACGGTGGCGATCGTCGGCCCGACCGGCGCGGGCAAGACCACGCTGGTCAACCTGCTGATGCGGTTCTACGACGTCTCCGGCGGCCGGATCACCCTGGACGGGGTCGACATCCGGAGGATGACCCGGGACGAACTGCGGGCCGGGATCGGCATGGTGCTCCAGGACACCTGGCTGTTCGGCGGCACCATCGCGGAGAACATCGCGTACGGCGCCTCGCGCGAGGTCACGCGCGGGGAGATCGAGGAGGCGGCCCGGGCGGCCCACGCGGACCGCTTCATCCGCACCCTGCCCGACGGCTACGACACCGTGATCGACGACGAGGGCACGGGCGTCAGCGCCGGGGAGAAGCAGCTGATCACCATCGCGCGGGCGTTCCTGTCCGACCCGGTGATCCTGGTGCTGGACGAGGCGACGAGTTCCGTGGACACGCGCACGGAGGTGCTGATCCAGAAGGCCATGGCCAAGCTGGCGGCCGGCCGTACGTCGTTCGTGATCGCGCACCGGCTGTCGACCATCCGGGACGCGGACACGATCCTCGTGATGGAGAACGGGTCCATCGTCGAACAGGGCGCACACGACGAGCTGTTGGCGGCGGACGGAGCCTACGCCCGGCTGTACAAGGCCCAGTTCGCGCAGGCGGTCGCCGAGGTGGACTAGGCACTCGGGGGGGCCGCCGCGCGGCGACGGCGGCGGTCCCTCAGTCCAGGTAGCCCCTGAGCTGGTCGGCGAACGCGTGGTCCCGGAGCTTGTTCAGCGTCTTGGACTCGATCTGCCGTATCCGCTCGCGGGTCACGCCGAAGATGCGGCCTATCTCCTCCAGGGTGCGCGGGCGGCCGTCGACCAGGCCGTACCGGAGCTGGACGACCTTCCGCTCGCGCTCCCCCAGCGTGGACAGCACCGCCTCCAGGTGCTCGCGCAGCAGCAGGAAGGCGGCGGACTCCACGGGGCTCGTCGCGTCACCGTCCTCGATGAGGTCGCCGAGGGCGACGTCGTCCTCCTCGCCGACCGGGGCGTGCAGCGACACCGGCTCCTGGGCGAGCCGCAGCACCTCGCCGACCCGCTCGGGCGGCAGGTCCAGATGGGCGCCGACCTCCTCGGCCGTCGGCTCGTAGCCGCGCTCCTGGAGCATCCGCCGCTGGACCCGGACGACCCGGTTGATCAGCTCCACGACGTGCACCGGGACCCGGATGGTGCGGGCCTGGTCGGCGAGCGCCCGGCTCATGGCCTGCCGGATCCACCAGGTGGCGTAGGTGGAGAACTTGTAGCCGCGCGCGTAGTCGAACTTCTCCACGGCCCGGATGAGGCCGAGGTTGCCCTCCTGGACGAGGTCGAGCATGGTCAGGCCCCGGCCGACGTACCTCTTGGCCACGGAGACGACGAGCCGCAGGTTCGCCTCGATGAGCCGGCGCTTGGCCATGCGGCCCATGACGACGAGCCGGTCCAGGTCCAGCGCGAGTTCGCTGTCCAGGTCGGGGGTGTTGCCCAGCTTCTCCTCCGCGAACAGGCCGGCCTCCACCCGGCGGGCCAGTTCCACCTCCTCGGCGGCGGTGAGCAGCGGGATGCGGCCGATCTCGCGCAGGTACTGGCGGAACAGGTCGGCGGAGGGTCCGCCGGACTCGACCCGGGCGACGGCCGGGACCTCGACGGGTTCCTCGGGTTCGTCCGCGAGCGCGTCGGCGGGGGGCTCCGCCTCGGGGTGCAGGGCGGCACGGCTCTGCGGGGGCACGGCCGCGAGGACGTCCGCCTCGGGGTCCGGCTCGTCCGCGGTGATGACGGTGGCGCTGGTGCTGCTGTCGGTCTGGGTGAGGGTCTGGGTCTGCACGGGGGCGACCTCCAGGATGATCGCTGCTGAAGGTGTGCGGCAGCGTGCGCTCCGAGGCTCGGGCACCGCCCCCAGTGTGGAGTACGACACAAGCCCGCCACGAGGGTCGTGCCGTGACTTTTTGCGTCCGGTCCGTCACCGGTCGGTTACTCGTCTCGTTGGACTATGCGATTGGCAACTGCGGGCCCTTGGTCCACGTGGGTAGTGGCGATGATGGAGCAGCTGGGGTCGCTCACCGCGCAGGTCGGAGCCATCACCGACCACCTCGGCGTCACCCCGCCCGAGCAGCCCCGCGCACAGGGCTAGCCCCCGTCACAGCGCCTCCGCGCCCCGCTCCCGCAACGCCTGGTCGTACTGCTGGAGGACCCACAGCTCGTTCTGCACGGCGGCCAGCTGGGCGGCGTCGCCGGCGGTGGACAGGCGGGTCATCTGGGACTGGATGTCGCGGATGCGGCGCTCCACGGCGCGGCGGCGGATCTGGACCAGGACCGTGCCGGCGTACGTCTCGTCCACCGTGCGGCGCAGGATCGGCTCGACCGCCAGCTCGGTGACCATCGCGCGCACGGTGTCGTCCGGTGCGGCCTCGCGCACGCGGACCAGGTACTCCTGCGGGTCCGGGACGCCGTACTCGGCGCCGCCCGCCTCCGCGATGGCCTGGCGCACGGCGGCGTACGGCGGGGCGGTGAACTCGTCCACGCCGTAGGCGTCGAAGGCCGGGGAGACCAGTTCGGGGCGCTGGAGGGCGAGTTTGAGCAGTTCGCGTTCGGCGGCGAAGACCGGGTTGCGCAGGGTCAGGGCCGGCCCGGAACTCGCGGGGCGGGGCGCCTCCGTCCACTGGCGGTCGGCCGGGCGGCGCCGGTCCTGCTGCTGGGGGCCCTTGCCGTCACGGGCCCAGCGGGCCAGCTGGGCCACCCGGCGGACCACGAACTGGGTGTCGAGGATGCCGAGCATGCCGGCCAGCTCGACGGCGACCTCGTGCTGGGCTCCGCTGTTCTTGATCCGGGCGACGATCGGCGCCGCCTCGTCCAGCGCCGCCGCGCGGCCCGCCGGGGTGTCCAGGTCGTAGCGGCTGACGATCTGGCGGAGCGCGAACTCGAAGAGGGGCGTGCGCGGCTCGACCAGGTCCGCCACCGCCTCGTCGCCCTTGGCGAGGCGCAGTTCGCACGGGTCCATGCCGTCCGGCGCGATGGCGATGTACGTCTCGGCGGCGAACTTCTGGTCGTCCTCGAAGGCGCGCAGGGCGGCCTTCTGCCCGGCCGCGTCGCCGTCGAACGTGAAGATCACCCGGGCCGAGCCGTTGTCCATCAGCAGCCGGCGCAGGATCTTGATGTGCTCGCCGCCGAAGGCCGTGCCGCAGGTCGCGATGGCCGTCGTCACCCCGGCGAGGTGGCAGGCCATGACGTCGGTGTAGCCCTCGACCACCACCGCGCGGCTGCTCTTCGCGATCTCCTTCTTCGCCAGGTCGATGCCGTACAGCACCTGGCTCTTGCGGTAGATCGCCGTGTCGGGGGTGTTGAGGTACTTCGGGCCGGTGTCGGCCTCGTACAGCTTGCGGGCGCCGAAGCCGACGACGTCGCCGCCGATGTCCCGGATGGGCCACATCAGCCGGCCCCGGAACCGGTCGATGGGTCCCCGGCGGCCCTCCTGGGCCAGGCCGGAGAGGATCAGCTCCTTGTCGGTGAAGCCCTTGCCGCGCAGGTAGCGGGTCAGGTGGTCCCAGCCCTGGGGGCTGTAGCCGACGCCGAAGTGGACGGCGGCGGCCTGGTCGAAGCCGCGTTCGGCGAGGAAGACCCGGCCGGTCTCGGCCTCGGGGCTGGTGGCCAGCTGCTCGGCGTACCACTGGGCGGCGATCTTGTGCGCCTCGACCAGGCGGATCCGCTCGCCGCGCTGGTGGGCCGGGTTGTACCCGCCCTCCTCGTACCGCAGCGTGATGCCGGCCTGCGCGGCCAGCCGCTCCACCGCCTCGGAGAAGGAGAGGTGGTCCACCTTCATCACGAAGGTGATGGTGTCGCCGCCCTCCTGGCAGCCGAAGCAGTGGAAGAGACCCTTGCTGGGGCTGACCTGGAAGGACGGCGACTTCTCGTCATGGAACGGGCACAGCCCCTTGAGGTTGCCGCCGCCCGCGTTGCGCAGCTGGAGGTACTCGGAGACCACGGCGTCGATCGGGACCGCGTCCCGTACCGCCTTCACGTCCTCGTCGTTGATCCGTCCTGCCACGCGTGAATTCTACGGGGGTGCGCCGACAGTCCCGGTGCCCGCGGAGGTCATGAGGCGAGGCTGTCGAGGGGGACGTGCGGGTCGGAGAGCGCCTCGACGTTCACCCTGGCCCGGGAACGGATGAGCTTCTGGATGGGCTCTGTGACATCCCACACGTTCACGTTCATCCCGGCCAGCACGCGTCCCTCCTTCACCCAGAACGCGATGAACTCCCGCTTCCCGGCGTCGCCGCGGATCACCACCTCGTCGTACGACCCCGGCGGCGCCCAGCCGCTGTACTCCATGCCCAGGTCGTACTGGTCGGTGAAGAAGTACGGCACCCGGTCGTAGACCATCTCCTCGCCGAGCATCGCCCGCGCCGCCGCCGGGCCGCCGTTCAGCGCGTTCGCCCAGTGCTCGACGCGCAGCCGGGTGTCGAACAGGGCGAGCGGGAAGGACGCCACGTCGCCGGCCGCGTAGATGTCGGGGTCGGACGTGCGCAGCCGTTCGTCGACGACGATGCCGCCGCCGTGCGCCCGGTCGGCGATCTCCAGGCCGGCCGCCTCCGCGAGGGCGACCCGGGGTGCCGCGCCGATCGCCGCGAGGACGTCGTGCGCCGGGTGCTCCTCGCCGTCGTCCGTGCGGGCCGCGAGGACCACGCCGTCCTGGCCGACGATCTCGGTGAGCCGCACGCCGAAGCGGAAGCGGACGCCGTGCTCGCGGTGCAGCTCGGCGAAGACGTTGCCCAGCTCGGGGCCGAGCACACCGTGCAGCGGGGTCGGCGCCGGTTCGATCACCGTGACCTCCGCGCCGTAGCCCCGGGCCGCCGCCGCGACCTCCAGGCCGATCCAGCCGGCGCCCGCGATCACCAGGTGCCCGTTGTCCCGGCCGAGGTGGTGCAGGACGCCCTTGAGGCGCTCGGCGTGCGCGAGGCGGCGCAGGTGGTGGACGCCCGCCAGATCGGTGCCGGGGATGTCCAGGCGGCGCGGCTCGGCGCCGGTGACCAGCAGCAGCTTGTCGTAGCGGACGAGCGTGCCGTCGTCACCGAAGCGGACCGTCTTCGCCGTGCGGTCGATCCGGTCCACCGTCTGGCCGAGGTGCAGCTCGACGTCGTTGCGCGCGTACCAGGCGGGCTCGTGCACGAAGACGCTGTCCCGCTCCTCCTTGCCGAGCAGGTAGCCCTTGGACAGCGGGGGGCGCTCGTAGGGGTGGTCGCGTTCGTCGCAGATCAGTATCACGCGGCCGCTGAAGCCCTCCGCCCGGAGCGTCTCGGCCGCCTTGGCGCCGGCGAGACCGCCTCCCACGATGACGAACGTCTGATCCGCGTCGACCACTTGATGCCTCCTCGTAAGGGTGCCGCCACATGCGAGCGTCCCGCACGCAGCGTGATGCGGGAAGAGGGTGTGACCCGATCAGGCCACGGAGGGTCATGTTCCTCTCACATATGCCCCGTAAGTCTCGCGTGCAGCGAGAGCGCCGAGGCGTCCGTCAGGGAGGCGATCTGGTCCACGATCACCCGCTTGCGCGCCCGGTCGTCGTCCGCCGCGTCGAACAGCGCCCGGAACTGGGGGTCGAGGCCCTCGGGCGCGCGGGCGGTCAGCGCCTCGGCCAGCTCCGCGACGATGACCCGCTGGTCGGCGCGCAGCCGCTCCTGCTCCGCGCGCTGCATCACGTACCGGTCCGCGACCGCCTTGAGCACCGCGCACTCCATGCGGGTCTCGCGGGGTACGACGAGTTCGGCGTCGTAGCGGGTGAGCGGCCCCGTGCCGTACGCGGCGCGGGTGGCGCCCTCGGCGGCCAGGCAGAACCGGCCGATGAGCTGACTGGTGGCGTCCTTCAGACGGGCCTGGGCGACCGCCGTGCCGTCGTAGCCGTGCGGCCACCACTCCTCGTCCTGGAGGCGGTCCAGGGCGGCGGCGAGTTCGGCGGGGTCGGTGTCCGCGGGGACGTACCGGCCGACGGCGACCTGGAACACCGCCTGCCGTTCCGGCTCGGCGTGCAGGCAGTTGGGGTCGATGTGCCCGGCGTGCAGGCCGTCCTCGACGTCGTGCACCGAGTAGGCGACGTCGTCCGACCAGTCCATGACCTGCGCCTCGAAGCAGGTGCGGGTGCCGGGGGCGTGTCCTCTGACCCAGTCGAACACCGGGCGGTCGTCCGCGTACACGCCGAACTTCGCCGACGCCGGGTCGGTGGGGTGCGCGCCGCGCGGCCACGGGTACTTGGTGGCGGCGTCCAGGGTGGCGCGGGTCAGGTTCAGGCCGACGGAGCGCTCCTCGGTGAACCGTTTGGGCTCGATGCGGGTGAGGAGCCGCAGGGACTGGGCGTTGCCCTCGAAGCCGCCGCAGTCGTCGGCGAACTCGTTCAGCGCGGTCTCGCCGTTGTGACCGAAGGGCGGGTGACCGAGGTCGTGGGCGAGGCAGGCCGCCTCCACCAGGTCGGGGTCACAGCCCAGGGCGGCGCCCAGTTCCCGGCCGACCTGGGCGCATTCGAGGGAGTGCGTCAGCCGTGTCCGGGGGCTCGCGTCCCAGGCCTTGCTTCGGGTGCCGGGGGTCACCACCTGTGTCTTGCCGGCGAGGCGCCGCAGGGCGGCGGAGTGGAGGATGCGTGCGCGGTCCCGCTGGAAGGCTGTGCGGCCGGGGCGTTTGTCGGGTTCGGGGACCCAGCGGTCGACTGACGCCGGGTCGTACGCCGTGGAGAGTGCGGTGCCTTCCATGGGTCGACAGTAAGCCCAATCGTCCGCCGTGTGCGGTCCCGCCGGCGGGACCGGGCACGTCGTGGCCGGTCGCGCCCGCGCGGCGCAACCGCGTGCGCGCCCCTTTCAGGCAGCCGCCGCGGCCCCGTCCGCCAGGCTCTGGTCGTAGCGGCGCAGGACCAGGCGCGCCATCGCCTCGTGGGCGCCCAGGGGCTGGGAGGCGATCCACGGTGCCGCGTTCGCGCACTGGGTCGCGAAGCGGCCGGGAGCTGTGAAACAGGACGCCACGGCCACTCTGCGGCGGCCCCTTGCCGCCAGGGTCCGCAGCGCCGCCGGGAGCGTCGGGGCCGCGGCCGAGGCGTACGCGGGGACGACGGGGACGCCCAGGCGGGCGGAGAGGAGCCGGGCCGTGTGGCGGGTGTCCGTGGCCGAGTCGGGGTCGCGGGAGCCGGCCGCGGCGAGGACGACGGCGGTCCCGCGGCGGGCGGTGCCGTCCATGGCCGTCGGCCAGCCGGCCTCCAGGAGGCGGGCGTGCAGGGCCTCGGCGAGGAGGGGGTGGGGGCCGAGCGGGGCGGCCACGTGTGCGCGGACCGGTGCGGCAGCCGCCATCTCGGGGATGTCCTGCTTGACGTGGTAGCCGCGTGCGAGGAGGAGCGGGACGAGGACGGCGGGGGCGCTGCCGAGCGCGGCCAGGGTGTCGGGGAGCAGGGGCTCGTTCAGCTCGATGTGGCCCAGGTGGACGGGGAGGCCGGGGCGCAGCGCGCGGACCCGGTCCATCAGGGCCCGCACGGTGGTGAGGGCCCGGGGGTTCCGGCTGCCGTGGGCGACCAGCACGAGGGCCGGCGGGGCCGGGCGGCGGGGGCCGCGCGGCAAGACGAGCCGGCTGCTGGTGCGGAGGGGGATCGACGCCGTCATGGGACGATCCTGGTCGCGGGACGTTGCGCGCCCGTTGCGTGGCCGTCACGGGTGTTTTCCGCGGGTTCACCTCGTACGGACGTCCGGTGTGAGGCGAACCGGGGCGGCGCCGGGAGCGTCCTGCCTGGACGGGAGCGATCACCCTGGGGGGCCGTATGAGGATCCGTCGACCGCGATGGCCGCGCACGCGGACCGGGCAGCGGAGGCTGGTGCAGGCCGTGATGGCCGGGTGCGTGCTGGCGCTGCTGCCGTCGGCCTGGCTGTACGTGTCGACGGCGGACCGGCTGCGGACGACGGCGGACGTGCCGCGCACCGAGGTCGCGGTGGTGTTCGGGGCGGGGCTGTGGAAGCACGGGGAGCCGTCGCCGTACCTCGCGCACCGGCTGGACGCGGCGGCCACGCTGTACCGGGCGGGGCGGATCGAGGTGGTGCTGGTCACCGGGGACAACAGCCGCAAGGACTACGACGAGCCCGACGCCATGCGCGCCTACCTCACGCGGCACGGGGTGCCCGACGCGCGGATCGTCAGCGACTACGCCGGGTTCGACACCTGGGACTCCTGCGTCCGGGCGAAGAAGATCTTCGGGGTGGACCGGGCCGTGCTGATCAGCCAGGGCTTCCACATCCGGCGGGCGGTGGCCCTGTGCGAGGCGGCGGGGGTGGAGTCGTACGGCGTCGGGGTCGACGACGAGCACGACGCGACCTGGTACTACGGCGGGACGCGCGAGGTGTTCGCGGCGGGCAAGGCGGCGCTGGACGCCGTGTTCCAGCCGGACCCGACGTTCCTCGGGCCCAAGGAGCCGGGGGTGGCGCGGGCCCTGGCCGCCGGGCGGTGACCGCGGCCTCACGGCCGGCCGGCCGGCGCGGGGAGGTCGCCGTGCCGGGGGCGTAACCGGAGGCGACCCGGGGCCGTAACACGCGCGACGCACGCTGGGCGGCATGGAGAACACCTCGACGCCCACCCACTGCCCGTACTGCGCCTTGCAGTGCGGGATGAACATCACGCCCCTGCCCCAGGGGGGCGTCGAGGTCACCGAGCGCGCGGACTTCCCCGTGAACCGGGGCGCGCTGTGCGGCAAGGGCCGTACGGCGGCCGAGGTGCTGTCGCCCGCGGTGCGGCTGACCGTGCCGCTGGTGCGCGACGGCGGCCGGCTGGTGGAGGCGAGCTGGCCCCGGGCGCTGGACCGGATCGCCGAGCGGCTCGGGGCGACGCGGGAGCGGTACGGCGCCGACGCGCTCGGGGTGTTCGGCGGGGGCGGGCTGACCAACGAGAAGGCCTACGCGCTCGGCAAGTTCGCCCGGGTCGTGCTGGGCACCTCGCAGATCGACTACAACGGCCGGTTCTGCATGTCGTCGGCGGCGGCGGCCGGTACGAAGGCGTTCGGTCTCGACCGGGGGCTGCCGTTCCCGCTGGAGGACGTCCCGAGGACCGGGTGTGTGATCCTCGTCGGGTCCAACCTCGCCGAGACCATGCCGCCGTCGCTGCGGTTCTTCACGGAGCTGCGGGACAACGGCGGCACGCTGATCGTCGTCGACCCGCGCCGGACGCGGACCGCGGAGCAGGCCGACCTGCACCTGGCGCCCCGGCCCGGCACCGATCTCGCCCTCGCGCTGGGCCTGCTGCACCTGGTGGTGGCCGAGGGCCGCACGGACGAGGAGTACATCCGGGAGCGGACCACCGGGTGGGAGGAGGCCCGGGCCGCGGCGATGGCGCACTGGCCGGAGTACGTGGAGCGGATCACGGGGGTGCCGGTGCCGCAGCTCCGGCAGGCGGTGCGGATGTTCTGCGAGCCGGAGGCGGCGATGGTGCTCACCGCGCGGGGACCGGAGCAGCAGTCCAAGGGCACGGACACGGTGGGCGCCTGGATCAACCTGTGCCTGGCGACCGGCCGTCCGGGCCGCCCCCTCTCCGGGTACGGCTGTCTGACCGGGCAGGGCAACGGGCAGGGCGGACGCGAACACGGCCAGAAGGCCGACCAGTTGCCCGGCTACCGCAAGCTGGACGACCCGGAGGCGCGGCGGCACGTGGCCGGCGTGTGGGGCGTGGACCCGGACAGCCTGCCGGGTCCCGGGCGCAGCGCGTACGAACTCCTCGACGCGCTCGGTACGGACGTCCGGGCGCTGCTGCTGATGGGTTCCAACCCGGTGGTGTCGGCCCCGCGGGCGGCCCACGTCGAGGAGCGCCTGCGCTCGCTGGACTTCCTCGCGGTGGCCGACGTCGTCCTCTCGGAGACGGCGGAGCTGGCGGACGTCGTGCTGCCGGTGACGCAGTGGGCGGAGGAGACGGGCACGACGACCAGCCTGGAGGGCCGCGTGCTGCTGCGCCGGCAGGCCGTCACTCCCCCGCCCGGCGTCCGCAGCGACCTGTACGTCCTGCACGAGCTGGCCGGCCGCCTGGGGGTGGAGAAGGGCTTCCCGGCCGACCCGGAGGAGGTCTTCGAGGAACTCCGCCGCGCGAGCGCCGGCGGCCCGGCGGACTACTCCGGCATCACCTACCGCCGCCTGACCGAGGAGAACGGCGTCTTCTGGCCGTGCCCGGAGGGGCCGGGTGAGACGAGCGGCACCGGTGCGGCCGACGGCGAGGACGCGGTCCTGGACACGCTGCCGGACGACCCGGCGGCGGACCCCGGCGGCACCGCCGGCGTGCCGCCCGCCTCCCTCACCTCGGACGCCGGGACCCCTGGGGACGCCGCTTCCGGCCCGGCCGTCGCGCACCCCGGCACCCCGCGCCTGTTCCTGGACCGTTTCGCCACCCCGGACGGCCGGGCCCGGTTCGTCCCCGTGGTGCACCGGGCCACGGCCGAGGAGCCGGATGCCGAGTATCCGCTGCTGCTGACCACCGGGCGGGTGGTGTCGCAGTACCAGTCGGGGGCGCAGACCCGGCGCGTGGCGGAGCTGAACGCGGCGGCGCCCGGCCCCTTCGTGGAGCTGCACCCGCGGCTCGCGGCCCGGCTGGGGGCGGCCGACGGCGACCCGGTGGCGGTGGTGTCCCGGCGCGGCCGGGCCGTCGCGCCCGCGCGGATCACCGGTGCCATCCGGCCGGACACCGTCTTCATGCCGTTCCACTGGCCGGGCGAGGGCCGCGCCAACACGCTCACCAACCCGGCCCTGGACCCGACCTCCCGGATGCCGGAGTTCAAGTCGTGCGCGGTACGGGTGGAGGTCCTGGGCCCAGCGGAGGAGTGAGGTCCGGTCCACCGGCCGAGGCGCGGGGAGGTGGCGTTCGCATAGGTTCGGGGTATGTCCGACACCGACCTGACCGAGCAGAGCGAGCCGTACGACCTCGACGCCTACCTCGACCGCATCGGCTTCAAGGGCGAGCGGCGGGCCGACCTGGCCACCCTGCGCGGGGTGCACCTGGCGCACGCGCTGTCGCTGCCCTTCGAGAACCTGGACCCGGTGCGGGGCACGGCCCCCTCCCTCGCGCCCGCCGACCTGATGGCCAAGATGATCCGCGGCCGGCGCGGCGGCTACTGCTACGAGCACAACATCCTGCTCCGGCTGGCGCTGGAGGCGCTCGGTTTCCGGGTGACCCAGCTGGCCGCCCGGGTCGTGGTGGGCGCGGAGACACCGGAGAGCAGGCCCCGCACGCACGCGATGCTCCGGGTCGAGGTGCCGGGCGAGCCGCTGCCGTATCTGGCGGACGTCGGTTTCGGCGCGCCGGGTGCGCTGCTGCTGCCGGTGCCGCTGGTGACCGGGACCGAGTCCGAGGGCGCCGGCCGCCGGCACCGGCTGGTGCGGCTGCCGCACGACGGGCCGCTGGAGCTGTGGGAGTTGCAGGTCCACGATCCCCGGGGCGGTTCGGGCGAGGGGGCGTGGGCCGGTCAGTACGCGTTCACCCAGGAGCCGTTCGCCGCGCCGGACCTGGAGGTGTTCAACTGGTTCGTCGGCACGCACCCCCGGTCTCCCTTCACTCGCCGTCCCTACCTCCAGCGCACCACCGCCGATCGCCATCTCGCCCTGGACGGCGCCCGGTTCACCGAGACACTGGCCGACGGCACGGTGACCGGGCGCACGCTGACCGAGGAGGCGGAGGCGCGGCGCGTGGTGGAGCAGGAGTTCGGCATCGAGGTGCCGGAGGGGGTCACCCTGCTGCCCTGAGTCAGCGGCGGGAGAGCCAGTCGCCGTCCGTGATGCGGGTGCCGGTGGCGCGCAGCCGGGCGGCGACGCGCGGGGCGGCCAGGTAGACCCAGGCGCGGACGGTGCCGCCGGCGGTGCGTACGACGTCCCGGGCGAGGCGTTCGTAGAGGTTGCGGGGGTCGCCCGGCACGTACTCCTCCAGCCGGTCCAGGGCGGCCAGCAGTTCCTCGTACGCCTCGGGCCGGGCGGTCACCAGTTCCCCGCGCACGGTTCCGCCGGGTTCCTCGACGGCGTAGGGGTAGCCGGGGCCGTCGTACAGCACGGCACCGGTGAGGCGGGCCGGTTCCTCGGCGAGGGTGCGACCGCGCAGGAAGAGGTCGTGGTTGGGCTCGCCGGGGCGGAGCGTGCCGTAGACGAAGAAGGGCAGGGGTCGGGGGTCCTCGGCGATCACGGAAACGATTCTGGACCCTCGCCGGCCCCCCACACATCTCCCCGAAGATCCATGAACGCGCTATGGACATGACATGTCATGGCCTCTTAAATCTCGGTGACACGTCAGCGCCACCCCCACACCCAGCCTGGCGCCTTCCCGAGGAGACAGATGAGCCGGATACGGCAGCACGTCCGAGGAACCCGTCGCACAGCCACCGCCGGTGTCGCCCTGACCACCGCGACCCTGCTGGCCGTCAGCCTCTCCCCCGCCGCCCACGCCGACGCCAGACCGACCCGGGCCACCGCGGTCGAGAACGCCGCGTCGGCCCTCCTGGCCCACGCCGCGTCCCTGGGCCTCACCGCGCCCCAGGACACCAGCGTCCGGGACGTGGTCGTGGACAGGGACGGCACCCAGCACGTCCGCTACGACCGGACGTACCGTCAGCTCCCGGTGCTGGGCGGTGACTTCGTCGTCCACCTCGCTCCCGACGGCGCCTACCGCGGTGCCGACCGCGCCACCCGGCAGGCGGTCTCCGTGCCCTCCGTCACCCCGCGGGTCTCCGGCCCCAAGGCGGCCGGTCTCGCGGTGAGCGCCCTGCGCGCGGCCAACCCCGGCACCACGCTGAAGCAGGCCAAGGCCAAGCCGGTGCTGGTGGTCGACGCCCTGCACGGCAGCCCGAAGCTGGCCTGGCGCACCGACGCGGTCGGCCTGGACTCGCTCGGCAACCCCGTCGCCCGGACCGTGCTGACCGACGCGCGCACCGGAGCGCAGATCGACGCCTGGGACAGCATCGAGACGGCCACCGGCGACGGCAAGGCGCTCTACAGCGGCACGGTTCCGCTGGAGACGACCCCGTCGGGGACGTCGTACCAGCTCAAGGACCCGACGCGGGGCAACACCTACACCGGTGACGCCGAGGGCAAGACCGACCTGTGCATCTTCGGCATCTGCTTCAGCCGGGCCCCCGCGACCCTGTTCACGGACGCCGACAACCACTGGGGCACGGGCACCACCGCGGACCGCGCCTCGGCCGCCGTCGACGCCCAGTACGGCACCAACGAGACCTGGGACTACTACAAGAACGTCCACGGCCGCAACGGCATCGCGGGCGACGGCAAGGGCTCGTACAACCGCGTCCACTACGGCAGCAACTACAACAACGCCTTCTGGGACGACAGTTGCTTCTGCATGACCTACGGCGACGGTGACGGCACCACCTTCGGACCGCTGGTCGCCCTGGACGTCGCCGGGCACGAGATGACCCACGGCGTGACGTCCAAGACCGCCGCGCTGACCTACTCGGGCGAGTCCGGCGGGCTGAACGAGGCCACCTCCGACATCCTCGGCACGATGGTCGAGTGGTACGCGAACAACTCCTCCGACACCGGTGACTACCTCATCGGCGAGAAGATCGTGAAGCCCGGCTTCGGCAAGGCGGCCCTGCGCTTCATGGACAAGCCGTCCAAGGACGGCAGTTCGGCCGACTACTGGAGTTCGTCGGTCGGGAACCTGGACGTCCACTACTCCTCGGGCGTCGCCAACCACTTCGCCTACCTGCTCGCCGAGGGCAGCGGCGCGAAGACCATCAACGGCGTCAGCTACGACTCGCCCACGTACAACGGCTCGACCGTCACCGGCATCGGCCGGGAGAAGGTCGGCAAGATCTGGTACCGGGCGCTGACGGTCTACATGACCTCGTCGACCAACTACGCGGGCGCGCGCACGGCCACCCTCAACGCGGCCAAGGACCTCTACGGCGCGGGTAGCACCGAGTACAACGCGGTGGCCGCCGCCTGGAGCGCGGTCAACGTGAACTGAGCCCGCGCGGCCTCCCCCGGCGGGTGGGGGCCAATCGTGTGCTCTTCGCACCCGGCCCCTCACACGGCCCTGACCTGCCGGATCACGCTCCGGCTGGGCCGTGTGGGGGGCCTTCTGCGCCACCCGTTCACCGCATTCCCGGCGCCGCCTCGGGAAGCGGATCCCGCCGACTGCGACTTACCTCGGTAGGGCAGGGGCGCACCCCTGGACGAGTCGGACAAGCTCTGGGGAGCACCATGCGACGCACTGCCCGTCTGCTGGCCGGTACGGCGCTCGCCGTGGCCGCCGCGGCACCGGCCCACGCGGCCGGGACCGGCCGTCTGGACCTGTACCCGGCGACCGTGGCACCCGGTGCCCGGGTCACGGTCAACACGGCCGCGTGCGGGGACACCGGCGCCGCTACCGGGGACGCCGGCGCGGTCGGTGCCGGAACGTTCATGCTGGCGCCCACCGCGCACGAGGGCGAGGCGATCGGACAGTTCCGGGTGCCGCCGAGCGCGCAGCCGGGGACGTACGAGATCGTCGCCCGGTGCGCCGAGGGCGACCGGCAGGTGGCGGGCGACCTGGTGGTGGCGTTGAGCGCGGCACACGAGCAGGTGCTGCCGCGAGGAAGCGTGAAGACGGGGGTCGGCGGCGGACTCGGCCCCGACCCCGTACAGACCGCGGCGGGCGTGGCGGCACTGGCCGTCGCCGCCGCGGGCGGTACCTGGCTCCTGCATCGCCGGGCGAGAGGCGACGGGATCTGACGGACACCCTCCGCTGTCCGTCCGCCGGTACCGCACATCCCGCCCCCTCCGGGTCCGACGCCCCTCGCGGCCCGGAGGGGGAAGGGGCCTTCGGGGGGTCCGCCCCCGGGAGAGGGGATTGGCATGCGCAAGGCCGGAAACCGCAAGGCCGCCGGGAACCGCGGGACCGCCCGGAGCGCCAGGGCCGCCCGGCTCGGCGACACCGCCATAGCCGCCGTCACCGTCCTCGCCCTCGGCTCCGGCGTGTGGCTGCTGGGCGGGGGCACCGTCCCGCACACCCCGCCGCAGCCGTCCGCCGCCGAGGGCCGCCCCGACCCGGGCGGTACACGGGCCGCCGCGCCCGGCCTCCCGCCGTCCCCGCCGCTGCGCATCCGCATCCCCGCGATCCGGGTGAACGCACCCCTGACGGGCCTGGCCCTCACCCGCTCCGGCAGCCTGGACGCGCCGCCCGCCCGGGAGAAGAACCTCGCCGGCTGGTACGAGGCCGGCACCACTCCCGGCGAGACGGGCACCGCGATCGTCGCCGGGCACGTCGACAACACCGAGGGCCCCGCCGTCTTCTACGACCTCGGCGCGCTGAAGCGGGGCGCCCGCATCGAGGTGGACCGCCGGGACGGCACCGTGGCCGTGTTCACCGTGGACGCGGTGGAGGTGTACTCGGCCCGCGACTTCCCCGACGAGAAGGTGTACGGCGCCGCACCCCGCCCCGAACTCCGCGTCATCACCTGCGGCGGCGGCTACTCCAGGACCACCGGCTACCAGGGCAACGTGGTGGTGTTCGCCCACCTGACGGCAAGCCGCTGACGCCCGCCGGGGCACCCCCGGCACCGGAAACGGCATACCGGACACGGCGCACAGGGCGCGCCTCACACCCCCGCTCCGCCCCCGCCCAGCCCCCTCACACCCCCCGCCCCGGCCCGCTGAGGGCAGCGTTCCTCCCGGGAAACAGACGTGATGCTGCCGGGAAACGTCGGGGCCGCACGCTCGGGACATGACCTCGAATACGCGTGTGGTGGTGATCGGCGCCGGCCTCGCGGGCGTACGGCTCGCCCGGCGGCTCGGCGAGCTGGGCACGCCCGCGCTGCTCGTCGGCGAGGAGGAGCACGCGCCGTACAACCGGGTGCTGCTGGCCGAGGTACTGGCCGGCCGGTACGCCCCGGAGGTGATCGCCCTCCCCCCGCCCGCCGGCCTGCTGCGCACCCGGGTCACCGGCATCGACCGGGCCGCCCGTACCGTCGCCTGCGCCGACGGTACGTCGCTCGCGTACGACGCGCTGGTGCTGGCCACCGGCTCCAACCCGGTGCTGCCCCCGCTGCGCGGCCTGTTCACCCCCGACCACCAGCTGCCCGTGGGCGTCCACGCGTTCCGCACCATGGACGACTGCCTTGGCCTGGCCGAGGCCGTGCGGCCCGGGGTGCGGGCGGTCGTCATCGGCGGCGGGCTGCTCGGCGTCTCCGCGGCCCGCGCGCTCGCCGTCCGCGGCGCCCAGGTGGTGCTCGCGCAGCAGGCCGAGCGGCTCATGGAGCGCCAGCTGGACCCGGACGCCTCCCGGCTGGTGCTGCGGCACCTGACCGAGCTGGGCGTCGAGGTGCACACCGAGTGCCGGGTGCGGGACGTGCGCTGCGTCGCCGGCGCGGTCCGCTCGGTGGAGATGGCCGACGGGTACGCGCTCGACGCCGACCTCGTGGTCCTCGCCTGCGGGGTACGGCCCCGCACGGGTCTCGCCGAGCAGGCGGGCCTCGCCGTGCGCAAGGGCGTCCTCGTCGACGACGAGCTGCGCACCTCCGACCCGCGCATCCACGCCATCGGCGACTGCGCCCAGCACGACGGCACGGTCTACGGCCTGGCCGCCCCGGCGCTGGAACAGGCCGACGCGCTCGCCGAGCTGCTCGCGGGCGACACCCGTGCCCGCTACACCGGCACCCGCTCCCTGACCCGGCTGACCCTGACCGGCCCCGACTCCCCCTTCGACCTCGCCGCGTTCGGCGAGACCGAACCCCGCCCCGGCGACGACGTCGTGCGGATCGCCGACGCCACCCGGGGCACCTACCGCAAGGTCGTCGTCCGCGACGACCGCCTGGTCGGCGGGGTCCTCGTCGGCGAACTCGGCACCGTCGGCGCGCTCGCCCGCGCCTGGGAGGGAGCGGAGCCGCTCCCCGGCGACGGCCCCCTGCTCCACCTGCTCACCAACGATGGAGGCTCCTGAATGACCGCCACCCTGGGGGCCACCCCCACGATCGTGCTCGTCGGCCACGGCATGGTCGGCCAGCGCTTCCTCGAAGCGCTCGCCGAGCGCGGCCTGACCGCCACGCACCGCGTGGTCGTGCTGTGCGAGGAGCCGCGTCCGGCGTACGACCGCGTCCAGCTGACCTCGTACTTCTCCGGCAAGACGCCCGAGGACCTCTCCCTGACCGACAGGGAGTTCCTCAAGGACCACGGCATCGAGCTGCACCTCGGCGACCCGGCGGAGTCGATCGACCGCGAGGCGCGCACGGTGACCGCACGCTCGGGCCTGGTCGTGGGCTACGACGTCCTCGTCCTGGCCACCGGCTCCTACCCGTTCGTGCCGCCGGTGCCGAACAAGGACGCCACCGGCTGCTTCGTGTACCGGACCATCGAGGACCTGCTGGCCATCGAGGAGTACGCGAAGACCCGGGCGACGACGGGGGCCGTGGTCGGCGGCGGGCTGCTCGGCCTGGAGGCCGCCGGCGCGCTCAAGGGGCTCGGACTCGACGCCCACATCGTGGAGTTCGCGCCGCGGCTGATGCCGGTGCAGGTGGACGACGGCGGTGGGGCGGCCCTGCTGCGGACCATCGAGGGCATGGGCCTGACCGTCCACACCGGTGTGGGCACCCAGGAGATCGTGACGGGCACCGACGGTGCCGTCACCGGCATGAAGCTGTCCGACGGCTCCGAACTCGCCACCGACATGGTCGTGTTCAGCGCCGGTGTCCGCCCCCGCGACCAGCTGGCCCGCGCCTGCGGCCTCACGGTCGGCGAGCGCGGCGGCATCGCCGTGGACGAGCAGTGCCGTACCGTCTCCGACCCGCACGTCTTCGCGATCGGCGAGTGCGCGCTGGCCGCCGACGGCCGGGTGTACGGGCTGGTGGCGCCGGGCTACGAGCAGGCCCAGACGGCCGCGGCCACCATCGCCTCCGACGAGGCCGCCTTCGTCGGCGCCGACCTGTCCACCAAGCTGAAGCTGCTCGGCGTCGACGTGGCCTCCTTCGGCGACGCGCACGGCACCACCGAGGACTGCCTGGACGTCGTCTACTCCGACTCCCGCGCGGGGCTGTACAAGAAGCTGGTCATCGGCGCGGACGGCACGCTGCTCGGCGGCATCCTCGTCGGTGACGCGGAGGCGTACGGCACCCTGCGCGCGCTCACCGGCTCGGTACCGCCCGTCTCCCCCGAGTCGCTCGTCCTGCCCGCCGGAGCGGGCTCGGGGGCTCAGCTCGGCCCGTCCGCGCTGCCCGACGAGGCGATCATCTGCTCCTGCCACAACGTCAGCAAGGGCACGATCCGCGGCGCCGTCACCGAGCACGAGTGCACCACCGTGCCCGAGGTGAAGAAGTGCACCAAGGCCGGTACCGGCTGCGGCAGTTGCGTGAAGGTGCTGGGCCAGCTGGTCACCGCGGAGCTGGAGGCCTCCGGCGTCGAGGTCGACAAGGGCCTGTGCGGCTGCTTCGCGCAGACCCGCGAGGAGCTGTACGAGATCGTCCTCGCCCTGCGCATCACGTCGTACCAGGAACTGCTGGACCGCTACGGCCGCGAGGGCGCCCGGGGCGGTGACGGCTGCGAGGTGTGCAAGCCGGCGGTCGGCTCGATCATCGCCTCCCTCGCCCCGACGATCGGCGCGAGCGGCTACGTCCTGGACGGCGAGCAGGCCGCGCTCCAGGACACCAACGACCACTTCCTCGCCAACCTCCAGAAGAACGGCTCGTACTCGGTCGTGCCGCGCATCCCCGGCGGGGAGATCGCACCCGAGAAGCTGATCGTGATCGGCGAGATCGCCCGGGACTTCGGCCTCTACACGAAGATCACCGGCGGTCAGCGGATCGACATGTTCGGCGCCCGCGTCGAGCAGCTGCCGCTGATCTGGGCCCGGTTGGTGGACGCCGGCTTCGAGTCCGGCCACGCCTACGGCAAGTCGCTGCGCACGGTGAAGTCCTGCGTCGGCTCGACCTGGTGCCGGTACGGCGTGCAGGACTCGGTCCGCATGGCGATCGACCTGGAGCTGCGCTACCGGGGCCTGCGCTCCCCGCACAAGCTGAAGTCCGCGGTGTCCGGGTGCGCCCGCGAGTGCGCGGAGGCCCAGTCCAAGGACTTCGGCGTGATCGCCACCTCCAACGGCTGGAACCTGTACGTCGGCGGCAACGGCGGTGCCACCCCGCGCCACGCCGACCTGCTGGCCCAGGACCTGTCCGACGCCGAACTGGTCCGGCTGATCGACCGGTTCCTCATGTTCTACATCCGTACGGCCGACCGCCTGGAGCGCACCAGCACCTGGCTGGAGCGCATCCCGGGGGGTCTGGAGCACGTACGGGACGTGGTGGTGCACGACTCGCTCGGCATCTGCGACGAACTGGAGAAGCTGATGCGGGCGCACGTCGCGCACTACCGCGACGAGTGGGCGGAGACGGTCAACGACCCGGAGAAGCTGGCCCGGTTCGTGTCCTTCGTGAACGCGCCGGACACCCCGGACCCGGTCGTCTCCTTCGTCCCCGAGCGCGACCAGATCAAGCCCGACCTGCCGCTGCTGAACATCGGCCTGCGGCCCGCCGACGACGTCCTGGAAGGAAGCGCCCAGCGATGACCCTGGCAGTTGAGACGACCGACCTGAAGGTCCAGCTCCAGCTCGCGGACGGCTGGTTCACGGTCTGCGACCTGAGCCTGCTGGTCCCGGGCCGCGGAGTGGCGGCCCTGCTGCCGGACGGCCGCCAGGTGGCCCTCTTCCGCGACCGCGCGGACCGGCTGTACGCCGTCGACAACCGCGACCCGTTCACCGGCGCGGCCGTCCTCTCCCGCGGCCTGACCGGCACCCACCAGGGCCGCCCGTTCGTGGCCTCCCCCCTGCTGAAGCAGCGCTTCGACCTGGTCAGCGGGGAGTGCCTGGACGACGAGTCGGTACGGGTGACCGCGTACGAGGTGCGGGCGCTGTAACGGCGACGTGGGATGCCCGGGCGCCCGGCCCCGGCCCCGGCCCCGGGCCGGCCGGACGCCACGGACCCGGCCCGGGGACGGCCCCCGGCCAGGCCCGAACGCAGGACCCCTGCCGACCGGACGTCACGGGCCCGGCCGGGGG